>NZ_JBBBEM010000102.1:0-11254 GCF_037154035.1 Kineococcus sp. G2
GGGCGTTCGCCGCCCGGCCCACCGCTCCGTCCTGCTGCTCGCGGTGCAGGTGTGCTCCCTCGTCCCCGCGAGTACCGGTCCTGAGCCCGTCGTCGTGCGACGGGACGGGTCTCAGGCGCGGGGGAGGGTGAAGGAGCCCACCAGCTCCTTCAGCTCCGCGGCAGCGGCCGAGACCTCACCGGCCGTGGCCGCGGTCTGGTTCGCCCCCGCGGTGGTGTGGTCGGCCGCGGTGGCGATGCCGGAGATGTTGGTGGCGATCTCCCGGGAGCCGGTGGAGACCTCCGCGACGTTGCGCACCATCTCGGAGGTGGTGGCCGACTGCTCCTCCACCGCCGCGGCGATGGTGGCCTGCAGGGCGTCGATGCGGGCGATGACCTCGGTGATGCCGCCGATGGCGCTGGCGGCGGCGGAGGCGTCGGTCTGGGTGGCGTTGACGCGTCCGACGATCTCCTCGGTGGCGCGGGCGGTCTGCTGGGCCAGTTCCTTGACCTCGCCGGCGACGACGGCGAAGCCCTTGCCCATCTCGCCGGCGCGGGCGGCTTCGATGGTGGCGTTCAGCGCCAGCAGGTTGGTCTGCTCGGCGATGGAGGTGATGAGCTTGACGACCTCGCCGATCTCGCGGGAGGAGGCGGAGAGGCGTTCGAGGATGGCGGAGGCTTCGGAGGCGTTGGCCACGGCGGCGGAGGCGACGGAGGAGGCCTCGGCGGTGGAGGTGGCGATCTCGCGGATGGCGGAGGACATCTCGTCGCCGGCGGCGGCGACGGTGCCGATGGAGGCGGAGATCTCCTCGGTGGCGGCGGAGACGACCTGCGACTGCGAGGCGGCCTGGCTGGCGCCGGAGGACAGCTGGGTCGCCACGGCGGAGAGCTCCTCGCTGGAGCCGGCCAGGGTCTGCGAGGCGCCGGCGATGCGGCGCACGGTGGTGGTCAGGGTGTCCATGGTGGTGTCGACCGCGCCGGCGAGCTGGCCGACCTCGTCCTGGGCGGTGTAGTCCACGCGCTGGTCCAGGCGGCCGGTGGCCAGGCCCTGCACCACGGTCAGGGTGCGGGCCAGGGGGCTGGCGATGGAGCGGGAGATCAGAACCGCGGTGGCGATCGCGATGACCAGGGCGATGACGCCGATGAGGATGAGCAGGGTGACCGCGCTGTGGAAGGCGCTGTTGCCCTCGACGGTGAGGTTGGCGGCCCCCTCGCTCTCGATGGTCGTCAGCGTCTCCAGCTGTTCCATCATCTCCGCGGCCAGCGGAGCCACGTCGCTGCTGCGGTAGGCGGTGTAGCCGTCGACGTCGCCGGCCTGCGCGAAGGCGACCAGCTGTTCGCGGGAGGAGCGGTACTCGCTCAGCTTCTCCTCGAACGCGGCGCGCTCCTCGGCGGACTCCGGCGAGGCCGTCTGCTCCAGCGCCTCCCACGCCTCGTCGATCTTGCCGTCGGTGGCGTACATGGCGTCCAGACTGTCGCTCACGTCGGCCGGCGTGGTGACCAGGGCGGCGTTGGTGATGTCCATGCGGCCCTGCAGGAAGAGCGCGCGGACCTTCCCGACGCTCTCCACGGACGCCACCCCCAGGCTGGAAAGCTTCTCCAGGTTGGCCTGCGAGGACTGCAGGCGGGTGATGCCCACCCCGACCACCACGGCCAGCAGCAAGCACACGACGCCGAAACCGGCGAACAACTTGGAGGCGACCTTCAGGTCGCGCAGTCGAGTGAGCACGCTCACCCATCGACGCCGCCCGGGCCGGGCTTGAGCCTCCCGGGCTCCTGGGCCGGGTGGTGGGCGTGGTGCGGAAATCCGTGCACCGGTCCGGGCCCGCGCGTACCCTCACGCCGGCCACCCGCCCCGCCGCAGCCCCGGAGGACCCCGTGAGCCCCGTCCCGTTCACCGGCGCCGTCTTCATCGCCACCAGCCTCGACGGGTTCATCGCCCGCCCCGACGGCGACATCGACTGGCTCACCTCGCGCGGTGAGCACGCCGGGGAGACCGGCTACGACGAGTTCGCCGCCGGCGTCGACCACCTCGTGATGGGCCGCGGCACCTACGAGAAGGTCCTCACCTTCGGCGAGTGGCCCTACGGCGACACCCCCGTCCTGGTGCTCAGCACCACCCTCGACCCCGCCGAGGCTCCCCGCGTGCGGATGGTGCGCGACCTCGACGCGCTCGTCGCGGCCCTCACCGCCGCCGGCGCCCGCACGGTGTACGTCGACGGCGGCCGCACGATCACCGCGATGCTCGCGGCCGGGCTCGTCCACGAGGTGACGATCACGACCGCGCCGGTGCTGCTCGGTGAGGGCCTGCCCCTGTTCGGGCGGCTGGACCGCGACGTCGCGCTGGAGCACCGCTCCACCCGCGTGCTCGGTGCGGGGTTCGTGCAGTCGACCTACGCGGTGACCGGGTGAGCGCCGCGCACCGGGCCCCGGGAAGCCGCTGCCGCCGGGCGCCGTTGGGGTGGACGTGCGCGACGTCCGGGTGAGCCCAGCGGTGACCGTCCCCGCCGTCGAGCTGACCGAGCGCTTCTCCCGCGCCTCCGGCCCCGGCGGTCAGGGCGTGAACACCACCGACTCGCGCGTCGAGCTGTCGTTCGACCTCGCCGGCTCAGCCGCCCTCCCCGACCACCTGCGCGAACGGGCCCTGCGGCGGCTGTCGTCGCGCCTGAGCGGTGGGGTGCTCACGGTCGTGGCCAGCGAGCACCGCTCGCAGCGGCGCAACCGGGAGGCCGCCCTGGAGCGGCTGCGCGACCTGCTGGCCGACGCGACCGCCCCCGGGCCGGCGACGCGGCGCGCCACCCGGCCCACCCGGGGCTCGCAGCGCCGCCGCGTGGAGGGCAAGAAGCGCCGCGGCGAGGTCAAGCGGCTGCGCCGCAGCACCGACGACTGAGCCCGCCGGCACCGGTGAGTCCCCGCTCGGCGCGCCCCGGCCGGTGCGGCCACCGCGCCGGCGTCTGCTTGGATCGGCGGGTGACGCTCGCGCAAGTCCTGCTCCTGCTCGCCGCGGGGACGGGGGCGGGCCTGGTGGGTTCCACCGCGGGCCTGGCGTCGCTGGTCTCGTACCCGGCGCTGCTGCTGACGGGGTTGTCGCCGATCGCCGCGAACGTGACGAACACCGTGGCGCTGTTCGGCACCACCGTGGGCGCCACGGTCGGCGCCCGCCCGGAGCTGCGCGGGCAGGGTCGCCGCGTCGCGGGCCTGCTGCCGGTGATGGCGGCCGGCGGCGCCACCGGGTGCCTGCTGCTGCTGGGCCTGCCGGCGGGTTCCTTCGAGCGGGTCGTGCCGTTCCTGGTGGCGCTGGCCTCGGCGCTGCTGCTGCTGCAGCCGCGCGTGCAGCGGTTGCGCCCCGGGCGCCTCTCGTCGCGCAACCCGCTGGCGCTGCTGGCGCTGTTCGCGGTCGGCGTCTACGGCGGCTACTTCGGCGCGGCGGCCGGGGTCGTGCTGCTGGCGCTGACGGAGGTGCTGTACGCGCAGACCCTGGCGCGCAACAACGCCCTGAAGAACGTGCTGGTGGGTGGGGCGAACGTGGTCGCCGCCGCGGGTTTCGCGCTGTTCGCGGACGTGGCGTGGGGTGCGGCGCTGGCTCTGGGGGTGGGCTGCGTGCTGGGCGGCCGGATCGGTCCCGTCGTCGTCCGCCACCTCGACCCGCGTGTGCTGCGCGTCGCCATCGCCGTGGCGGGTTTCGCGCTCGCGGTGCGGTTGTGGCTGGGTTCGTGACCCGGTACCCGGACCGGTGCCCGGCCCGGTGCCCGGCCCGGCCGGGGGAACCCCGGCCGGGCCGTGCGCGTCAGGCGCCGGTGCGCCCGTCGAGGAACGGGTAGTCGGTGTACCCGGTGGCGCCGGCCGCGTAGAACGTCGCCGGGTTCGGCTCGTTCTCCGGGTGCCCGCCGGCCCAGCGCTCCACCAGGTCCGGGTTCGCGATGACCATGCGGCCCACCGCGACCGCGTCCGCGACACCGTCCGCCACCAGGTCCACGGCGTCCTGGCGGGTCGTGACGACACCGAAGCCGCTGTTCGCCATCAACGGGCCCTCGAACCGCTTGCGCAGCCCCTGCACGAGGTCGCCGGCCGGGTCGGGGTGCAGGACGCTCAGGTACGCCAGGCCCAGGGGGCGCAGGCCCTCCACGAGCGCCTGGTAGGTGGCCTCCACGTCGGCCGGGTCCTGCTCCCACGCGTCCTGGATGTTGTGGGCGGGGGAGATGCGCACGCCCACGCGTCCCGCGCCGACCGCCTCCGCGACCGCGGTGACGACCTCGATCGTCAGGCGGGCGCGGTTCTCCGGGGAACCGCCGTACTCGTCGTCGCGGTGGTTCGAGCCCGGCGCGAGGAACTCGTGCAGCAGGTAGCCGTTGGCGCCGTGGACCTCCACGCCGTCCAGCCCCGCCTCCAGCACCGCGCGCTTCGACGCGGCCACGAAGTCGTCGACGACACCGCGGACCTCGTCGCGGGTCAGGGCGTGCGGCACCGGGTACGGCGCCTTGGTGCCGTCGGGCAGGTGCGCCTCGCCCTGGATCGCGATGGCGCTGGGCGCGACGATCCGGTCGGTGCCGGTGATGGCGGTGTGCGAGACGCGCCCGCCGTGCATGACCTGCATGGCGAGCCGCCCGCCCTCGGCGTGCACCGCGTCCGCGACGCGGCGCCACCCCTCGACGTGCGCGGGCGTGACGATGCCGGGCTGGCCGGCGTACGCGCGCGACTCCGGGGTCGGGTAGGTGCCCTCGGTGACGATGAGACCGGTGCTGGCGCGCTGCGCGTAGTGCTCGGCGATCAGCGCGTTCGGCGTGCCGTCGGCCTCCGCGCGCATCCGGGTCAGCGGCGCCATGACGACGCGGTTGGCCAGTTGCAGGTCGCCCAGGGCGACCGGCGAGAAGAGGTCCACGGTGTCGGTGTCCTTCCGTCGGGGTCCGGCGGGGTGCCCCACCGGTCGTTCCCCGGGACCAACCCCCTTGCCACGGGCACTCTTCCCGGCCTCACCCGGGCGGCCGCCCCGCCCGGCCCGGCTCGTAGAGTCGGCGTCCGTGTCCGGAACCCTCGTCGCCGTCGTCTGCGGCCTCGCCGCGGTCATGGGCGGCTGGGCGGTGCTCACCGCCGCCCGCGACCGCCGCGTCGGGCGCGCCCACCTCGCCGGGCTGGCCGTCGTGGAGCTCGCGGTCCTCGCGCTGGTCGCCGACGGCGTCGCCGCGCTCGTCACCGGCACCCGCCCGGTGGAGCTCGCCACGTCGATCGCCTACCTCGTCGTGGCGCCCCTCGTGCTGCCGGCGGCGACGCTGTGGACGCTCGCCGACCGCTCCCGCCCCAGCGTCCTCGTGCTGCTCGTCGCGTGCCTGGCGGTCGTCGTCATCGCCTACCGGGCGCTGCTGCTGTTCCAGGTGACGCGGTGAGCGCCACCACCCCCGGCGCCCCGGACGCACCGGACGCGCCGCCGCGGGGCACCGCCACCGGCCTCGGCCGCGTGCTCGTGGCCCTGTACGCCGTCTTCGCCGTCGCCGCCGTCTCCCGCGCGAGCGTGCAGATCGCCACCCGCTTCACCGAGGCGCCCCTGGCGTACGCGCTGTCGGCGTTCGCCGGCGTCGTCTACGTCGTCGCCACCCTCGGTCTGGCCCGCACCGGCCGGCGCTGGCGGCGCACCGCGTGGGTCGCCTGCACCGTCGAGCTGCTCGGCGTCCTCACCGTCGGCACGCTCAGCCTCGCCGACGCCGCCGCGTTCCCCGACGACACCGTCTGGTCCGCCTACGGGCGCGGCTACCTGTTCGTCCCCCTGGTGCTGCCCGTGCTGGGCCTGGTGTACCTGCGGGCCGAGTCCCGGCGCCCGGCCCGCCCGTGAGCACCCCCTCCCGCCGCGCGGGCGCGCTGCTGCTCGCCGCCGTCCTGCTGACCGCCTGCTCCATGCGCTCACCGCTGACGGGCGTGGGCCCGGTGCTGCCGGCCGTGTCCGCCGGCACCGGCCTGGGCACCACCGCCGCCGGGCTGCTGACGTCCCTGCCGCTGATCGCATTCGCCGCGGCCTCCGGCGCGGTGCCGCGCGCGGCCGGCCGCCTCGGCGTGCAGCCCACCGTCGTCGCCGCCCTGGTGCTCCTCGTGGCCGGTGCCGCGCTGCGCTGGGTGCCCGGTGCGGCGCCCCTGTTCACGGGCACCGCCCTGATCGGCGTCGCCATCGCCGTCACCAACGTCCTGCTGCCGGTGGTGGTGCGCACCGGTTTCGGCGCGCACCTGGCGCTGGTCACCAGCGGCTACCTCGTGGTGATGCAGCTGGCCGGCGGCATCGCGTCCGGCACGGCCGTGCCGCTGAGCGAGCAGCTGCCCGGCGGGTGGCGCACCGCGCTGGCGGTGTGGGCGCTGCCCGCGCTGGCCGCGGCCGCGCTGTGGGCGCCGCTGCTGCGCGCCCGCCCCGCCGGCGCGGCGGGCGGGCACCGGGCGCCGGCGCCGTGGCGCTCCCCGCTGGCGTGGGCGGTGACCGCCCACATGGGCGCGCAGTCGTTCGTCTTCTACTGCCTGCTGACGTGGCTGCCGACGCTGCTGCGCGAGCGCGCCGGGCTGGGGGCGGTGGCCGCCGGCTGGGAGCTGACGCTGCTGCAGGCCGCCGGGGTGAGCGCCAGCCTGCTCGTGCCGGCGTTGGCCCGCGGCCCGCGCGGCACCCGTCGCACCATGCTGGGCGCCGCGCTCGTGGAGCTGACCGGGATCGCCCTGCTGCTGGCGGCCACGGGCGGGGCGGCGGCCGTCCTGGCCACGGCGGGCGTCGCCCTGACCGGGCTGGGCGGGGGAGCGGCGCTGGTGCTGGCGCTGGCGGCCACCGCCTCGCGCGCGGCGGACGCCGCCGGTGCGGTGGCGCTGTCCGGCATGGCGCAGTCGGTGGGCTACCTGCTGGCGGCGGCGGGCCCGGTGCTGGTGGGCGCGCTGCACGAGGCGACGGGCTCGTGGACGGTGCCGCTGCTGCTCGTGGCGGCCGCGGCCGCCGGGCAGGCCGCGGCCGCGCGGCGGGCCGGGGCCGACGACGTGGTCCGCACGGCCTGAGCGCGGTGCGGCGGGGCCTCACGCTCCGGCGAGCTCGAACCACACCTTCTTGCCCAGCGGGCCCTCGTCCAGCTCGGTGCCCCAGCGGCTGGACAGCAGCTCCACCATCGCCATGCCGCGCCCGCTCTCGGCGTCGGCGCGCTGCGCGCCGATCAGCGGCATGCCGCCGCCCTCGTCGGAGACCTCCAGGCGCAGCGACGCCCCCGTGCGCGTCAGCGCCACGCGCACCATGCCGGAGCCGTGCACGACGGCGTTGGTGACGACCTCGCTGGACAGCAGCAGCAGCGCGTCGACGCTGTCCTCGGAGACCTCCGACGCCTTCACCCACGGCGCGCACCACTCGGTGATGAGCCAGCGGGCCACGCCGACGGAGCGCGGTGACGGGGGGAGGACCACGTGGAACACCGGCCCTCGACCTCCCGCTCGCCCCTCGGGCGCCGCGGGGGCCCGCGGCGCGACTCGTCCGCGGCGTGCCCCGTGTGAGAACAGTCATCGCCGCGTGACTGACAGTCAATCACCCGATCGGCCGGTTGTCCCCGCGCACGCCGGACCCGGAGCGCGCGACGTCGCACCGGCTGGTCACACCGGCAGGTCCACGCCCGCCACCTCCAGCAGGGTCAGCACCGCCAGGGCGGTGCACACCACGCCCCCCACCCGGCTGACCGTCGCCACGCTCAGCCGGCGCATCAGCGTCGCCCCCGCCGCCGCGGCCAGCGCGGAGACCACCAGCAGCGCCGCCCACGCCCCCGCGAACACCGACACCGGGTCCTCGTAGCGGGCGGCCAGGCCCGCGGTGAACAGCTGCGACAGGTCCCCCCACTCCGCGAGGAACACCACCCCGAAGCACGTCAGCACCGCCCGCAGCCCGCGCGCCCCGCCGGTCACCTTGCGCTCGTACTCGTGCAGCGCCTCCTCCTCCGCGGCGCGCGCCCTCGCCGCGCCGCGGAACAACGTCACCGCACCCACCGCGAACAGCACCGCCGCCACCGCCGCGACCGGCCGGTCCGGCAGCTGCGCCAGCAGGCGCCCGGCCACCACCGCGATGCCGGTCTGCACCGCGAACGCCAGCGCCACCCCCAGCCAGGCGGTGAGCGGGCGGAACCGGGTGGCGAGCACCAGGGTCGCCACGAAGGTCTTGTCGGGCAGCTCCAGCAGCAGCACGGGCAGGAAGCTCGCCAGGACGACGGCGGGGTCCACGGTGGTGTCGGTTCCTCTCCGGCGCCGCGCGCCGCGGCGGGAGCCCCGGCACGCACGCGCCACGGGCACCCGGTGCGCGCCGGCGGTGCGTGGGCGTGAACGGTGCCGAAGGTCTCGCCCACCCGCGTCTCGCGGGCCCACCGGCCGGGCCCCGCGGGGCCAGCGTGTCGACCGGTGGTGAGCGGGCTACTCCCCCTCGTCACCGCCATTCCAGCACACCCGGCGCGATCGCGGGAAATCCCCGTCACCGCCTCCGCCCCGAGGTCGGCTGCCGAGGAGAGATGCTGCGACGCAAGGAATCTGCAGGCAGAACCGGAACGGCTCCCCGTTCCCGGCGGCACCGGGGAACCGTCCGGGCGACCAGCGGGACGACCCCGCGCAGGTTGCGGCGGGGCGAAACCCCGGGCACCGCCGGCCCTGACAGGCTGTGCCGGTGCTTCGACCCACCACCCGCGCCGGGGACCGCCCGTGAGCGCCGAGACCCTCGCCGCGCTCGGCCCGGCGACCCTGGCGCTGCTCGTCCTCGCGGCCTTCGGCGCGGGCTGGATCGACGCCGTCGTCGGCGGCGGCGGCCTCGTGCAGCTGCCCGCGCTGCTCCTCGTGCCCGGGATGGACCCCGTGCAGGCCCTCGCCACCAACAAGCTCGCCGGCGCGATGGGCACGGCCACCAGCTCGGCCACCTACTACCGCCGGGTGCACCCCCCCTTGCGCACCGCCGTGCCCACGGCCGCCGTCGCCGCGCTCGGCGCCGCCGGCGGGGCCCTGTGCGCCGCCGCCGTCCCCGAGGGCGTCCTGACCCCCGTCATCCTCGTCGCCCTCGTCCTCGTCGCGGCGTACACGCTGCTCAAGCCGGACCTGGGCGACGTGACCGCGCTGCGCTTCCACGGCCGCCGGCACACCGTCGTCGCCGTCCTGACCGGCGCCGTCATCGGCTTCTACGACGGCATCGCCGGCCCCGGCACGGGCGCCTTCCTCGTCTTCGCCCTCGTCGGCCTGCTCGGCTACGCGTTCCTGCGCGCCAGCGCCACCGCGAAGATCGTCAACCTGGCCACCAACGTGGGCGCCCTCGTCGTGTTCACCGCCCACGGCGCGGTGCTGTGGCGGCTGGGGCTGCTCATGGGCGCGGCGAACCTCCTGGGCGGCTACCTGGGCGCCCGCACCGCCGTCTCCGCCGGCAGCCGGTTCGTGCGCGGGGTGTTCCTCGTCGTGGTGGGGGTGCTGGTGGTGCGCCTCGGCTGGCAGGTCCTCGCCGGCTGAGCCGGGCGGGTCGCGGCGGGCCGGGGGTGCGCCGCGGCTCGCCTACCCTGGACGGCGGCCGGGACGGACCCCGCCCGAGCGGGGAGCGGAGGTGGCGCGGTGAGCGGTGTGCCGCCCCGGGACGACGACACGGACCGGCTCGACGAGGACCGGCTCGACGAGGACCGGCTCACCGTCGAGCAGGAGGTGGACCGGCTGCGCTGGCAGCTGGCGATCTCCGCCGGTGGTGTCGGGGGCTTCGACTGGGACCTCGTCACCGGTCGCCTCGCGTGGGACGACCGCCTGGTCGAGCTGTTCGGCTACGACCGCACCGGCTTCTGCGAGACCATCGAGGCGTTCGAGGAGCGCCTGCACCCGGACGACCTGCCCCGCGTCACCCAGGCCCTGGCCGAGTGCGCCGAGACGTGCGGGGAGTTCGAGTCCGAGTACCGCGTCGTGCTCCCCGGTGGCCTCACGCGCTGGGTGCGCGCCCGCGGGCGTGCGCTGGCCGACGCCTCCGGCCGCGCGGTGCGCATCCTCGGCGCCGCCTACGACACCACCGACACCCACGACGCCGCCGCCCGCACCTCCCGGGTGCTGGAGAGCATGTCCGCGGCGTTCTACCTGCTCGACGGGCGGTGGCGCTTCACGTACGTCAACGCCGAGGCCGAACGGCTGCTGGGGCGCCCGCGCGAGGAGCTGCTGGGCGGGGTCGTGTGGGAGCTGTACCCCGACGCCGCCGGCACCGCCTTCGAGACGGAGTACCGCCGCGCCGCCGCGACCGGTGAACCGGTGGCCTTCGAGGCGTACTACCCGCCGCCGCTGGACGGCTGGTACGAGGTCCGGGCGTGGCCCGGCCCCGACGGGCTGTCGGTGTACTTCCTCGACATCACCGACCGCCGGCGCTCGCAGGCGCAGGCGCAGGAGGCCCACGCGGAGGCCGAGCAGGCCCGCCGGCGCGCCGAGGAGGCCGCCGACCGGCTGCGCCTGCTCGTGCGGGTCGGCGAGGACCTCTCCGCCACCCTGGACACCGAGGAGGCCGTCGGGCGCCTCGCGCAGCACCTCGTGCCGGCGCTGGCCGACTGGTGCCTGGTGACCCTGGTGGACGAGCAGGGCGGTCTGCGCGACATCGGCTCCTGGCACGTGGCCGAGCAGATGCGCCCCGTGGTGGCCGAGTACCGGCGGGCCCGCCTGGCCGCGCTGGGCGAGAACGCCCCGCTGCGCCGTGCGCTGCGCACCGGCCGCCCCGTCACGGTCGAGCGGGACGGCACCGCCGAGCTGCTCGCCGTGCTCGCCCCGGGCCGGGCTCGCGACCTGCTGCGTCAGCTCGCCCCGGAGTCGTTCGCGATGCTGCCGCTGCGGGCGCGGGGCCGCACCGTCGGCCTGGTCAGCCTCTTCCGCGGGCCGACGCGCGCCCCGATGCCGTCGCAGGACGTGCTGACCGCCCTGCAGGTCGCCGACCGGGCCGCCGTGGCGCTGGACAACGCGCGCCTGTACACGCAGCAGCACCGCATGGCCGAGGGCCTGCAGCGCAGCCTGCTGACGGCACCCGTCGAACCCGACCACGTGCAGGTGGCCGTGCGCTACCAGCCGGCCGCGGCCGCCGCCCAGGTCGGCGGCGACTGGTACGACGCGTTCCTCACCCCCGACGGGGCCACGGTCCTCGTCATCGGCGACGTCATGGGCCACGACGTGGACGCCGCCGCGGCGATGAGCCAGGTGCGCAGCCTGCTGCGCGGCATCGCGTACTCCAGCGGCGCCGGGCCGGCCGCGGTCCTCACCAGCCTGGACGCCACCATGCAGGGCCTGGCGGTGGACACCACCGCGACCGC
>NZ_JBBBEM010000103.1:0-4710 GCF_037154035.1 Kineococcus sp. G2
CGCCGCGGCGATGAGCCAGGTGCGCAGCCTGCTGCGCGGCATCGCGTACTCCAGCGGCGCCGGGCCGGCCGCGGTCCTCACCAGCCTGGACGCCACCATGCAGGGCCTGGCGGTGGACACCACCGCGACCGCGCTCGTGGCGCGCCTGGAGCAGGTCGTCGACGAGCGGGCCCGGGACGTGACGCGGCTGCGCTGGTCCAGCGCCGGGCACCTGCCGCCGGTGCTGCTGGCTCCCGACGGCACGGTCAGCGCCCTGGCCGCGCACCCGCCGCAGCTGCTGCTGGGGGTGGACCCGGGCACCCGCCGCTCCGACGCGGCGATCGCCGTGGACCGCGGCTCGACGCTGCTGCTGTACACGGACGGGCTCGTCGAGCGCCGCGGGGACTCCCTGGAGGACGGCCTCGCCCGGCTGCAGGACGCGGTGGCGCAGCTGGCGCACCTGGGTCTGGAGGACCTGTGCGACGAGGTGCTGACCCGCCTGGTGCCCGCCGGCCACGACGACGACGTGGCGCTGGTCGCGGTGCGCCTGCACCCGCTGGACCGGCCGCGGCCGGTGGAGGCCGGGCCGAACCGGGTGCCGCCGCACCCGCCCACCCCCGTCACGCCCACCGCCTGACCCGTCGCACGCAGTCGCACAACCACTGCGCGCGGTGCCGTGGTCGTCGCTCCGCGTGGCGAACGGGGGGTGTGCGGGCGTCTCGGTGGCCTCCGCGCCCCCGGTCCGCTAGAACAAGGACCTCCCCGGCGACCCGACGGTCCCGGGGACGCGACGACGCGGTGCCCGGCTCGAGACGCGGGGGGCACCGCGGGAGGACCACGGGAGGCGGGCTGTGCCACGACGACCGGAGCCCGCGCCGGACCCTCCCGGCCGTGCCCTGCGCCGGGCGATCCTGCTCAGCGAGCGCCTCGCCGCGGCCAACCGCCGCAAGGTCAGGGGCGTGGCGATCCGCCGGTTGCCGCTGAACGGCACCGTGGTCCCCCGCCGGCCGCCGCGCGCGGAGCAGGAACCCGCCACCGGGGACTGACTGACGGTCCCTCGGGCGCGCGGGGGTGGGGGAGCGAGCCCGGCCCCTTCCGCGGTTCACGGCCGTGCCGATCCGCGGGAAGCGCGGGTGGGCGCGCGACGCCCGGTCTGAGAGCCTGGTCCCCGTGGCCCGGAACACCGCCCCACCGGCACCCGTGAACGCCCCGACCCGACGCGCGTGAGCACCGCGCACGACCTCGGCCCCGTGCCTGCCCGCCTCACCGTCAGCGTTGAACTGGTGCAGCAGCTCATCGCCGAGCAGTTCCCCCACTGGGCCGACCTGCCCGTGCGCCCGGTCGCCGACGGCGGCTGGGACAACTCCACCTTCCACCTCGGCCCGGACATGTCGGTGCGCCTGCCCACTGCCGCCGAGTACGCCCTCGCGGTGGAGAAGGAGCACCGCTGGCTGCCCCGGCTCGCCGAGCAGCTCCCGCTGCCCGTCCCCACCCCGCTGGCCCGGGGCGGACCCGGCTGCGGCTACCCCTTCGCCTGGTCGGTGTACCGCTGGCTGCCCGGGGACCCGGTGACCGCCGGCACCGTCACCGACGGCACCGTCGACCCGGTCCGCTTCGCCCTCGACCTGGCCGGCTTCCTCGCCGCCCTGCAACGGATCGACCCCACCGACGGGCCACCCCCGGGCGTGCACAACTGGTTCCGCGGCAGCACCCTGCGCACCTACGACGCGGCGACCCGGACCGCGCTGGAGGCGCTCGACGGCCGCCTCGGCACCGGCCTGGACGTCGGCCTGGCCCGTGAGGTGTGGTCGGCGGCTCTGGACGCGCGCTGGGACCGGGTCCCGGTCTGGTTCCACGGGGACGTGGCCGCCGGCAACCTGCTGCTCCGCGACGGACGCCTGGCGGCCGTCATCGACTTCGGCACCTGCGGGGTCGGGGACCCCTCGTGCGACCTGGCCGGGGCCTGGACGCTGCTGGACGCCGCCGGGCGGCGAGCCTTCCGCGACCGCCTGGCCGTCGACGAGGCCACGTGGGCCCGCGGCCGAGGCTGGGCGCTGTGGAAGGCCCTGACCACCTGCGCCCAGAGCGTCGACCGGGACGACGAGGCGTCCCGCACCGCTCGCCGCACCCTCGGAGCCGTCTTCGAGGAGTATCGGTCGGCTGCCGCCTAGGCCCACCAGGTGCCCCCGAAGCCCTGTGCCGTCTTCGACCTGGACGACACGCTGCTCGCCACCGACTCCTTCGCCGGCACCGCTTCGAGGCGCTGGTGCGCGACTTCGCCGCCGAGCACGCCGGAGCCGACGGTGGCCGGCGCATCACCGTCGCCGTGCAGCGCCTGCACCAGCACCTGGCCGCCGGGGACCGGGTCGTCGTCGCCGGCACCTTCACCGCGCACCGCTGGCACCTGCCGCACGCGGTGCCGGCCCGCGGCCACCAGGAGGTGCAGGCCCTGGTCGAGGCCGGTACCGACCTGCCGGTGGACCACGCCTACTCCGACAGCGGCGCGCGGTCGGGTCGGGCCCACCGTCGGCAGGTGGTGTCAGGGCCTCCTGCTTGGTTTCACCGGTGCACACCGTGGTCACCGGAATCCTCATCGCGGAAGGTCGGGTGCTCCTCACCCTGCGCAGCGCGCAGCGTCGCGCCTACCCCGGCACGTGGGCTCTTCCCGGCGGGCACGTCGAGCCGGGCGAGCTGGAGGCCGAAGCTCTTCGCCGGGAGCTGCGCGAGGAGCTCGGCATCGACGTCCTCGACTGCGACGACGAGCCCGCCTCCCGCCTGCACCTCGCCGACGGCCCGCCCGGCGCGCAGCTGCACGTGAGCGCCTGGCGGGTCAGGAGGTGGAAGGGCCAGCCCAGCAACCAGCTCGCCGATGAGCACGAGCGCATCGCGTGGTTCCGCGCCGGCGAACTGGGCGGGCTCACCTGGGCGCACCCCGAGCACCGGCAGGTGCTGCAGGACGCGCTCGGTCGTGCCCGCACGACTGATCCTTCCTGACGAGGGCCTGCGAGCACGTCCGCGCAGGGCGCCGATCGCGTGCTCTCGCCGAAGTGCGGGCGCCGTCGCTGCCTCGATGCGCGGCTGGTGACACGACCTGAGAAGCCGCGCACACTGAGCCGCGTGGACACCCTCCTGCTGAGCGGGACCGCCGTCGACGGCGCGCAGTGGACGCTGCGCAGCGAAGACACCCCCCGCGGACCCGGCGTGGTGCTCACCATGCGCACCGCCGCCGGGCGCCAGTGCTGGGGCACCGCAGAGCGCTGCACCCCGCTGCCGCCCGGGCAGGTGGTCGGCGGTGGCTGGGGCCGCGGTGATGCCGACGAGCCGGCCACCTGGCTGATGAAGCTGCGCGCCGACGTGCGCGCGGTGGTGGTGCACCTCTCGGACGGCACCCGCGAGGACCTGCGCGTCGTGGACGACCCGCACCGGAACGACGTGCGCTGGGCGGTGCTGGCCTATCCGCGGCACCTGGACGTGCACCGCACCGACGTCTACGACGCGAACGGCGAAGCGCTGCTCGATGCTGCCCCGGCTTGAGCGCCCGCCTGACCGCTCACGCCGCGTCCTGGTGGTGTCGCCACCGGTCAAGCTGAGTGCAAGGCCACCGTCACGACGAGCGTGCCGTCCGCGGGTTGCACCTGGCCGGGCTCAGCCCCCGCGGGTGAGCGATCGGCTGGCCCCCACCAGGCCGGGGCCTGGAGGCCGAAGCTGCTCACCGCACCTCGCAGCACCAGGACGTGCCATCCCGGGAACCGTGCGAAGTCGCCCATCATCGCGAAGCCCGGCCGCGGGGCGGGCAGCACCCATCCCGGTGTCAGGTCCCAGGCGGTGTCCACCCGGACGTCGAGCCCCGCGTCGTCGATGTGGGCGCGCTCGCTCGCCAGGTGCGTGGACCACACCGTGCGCTGCTTCTCCAGCTTCCTGCGCGAGGACGGGTGCATGACAGGGTCCCAGGCCGGCACGACCGGGTCCTCGAACTCCACCGTGATCGTGAAGGCGCGCCCCTCCTGCACTCGAGCAGTCACCGCAGCACCTCCCACCGCCTGGCCCTCGACGCCCAGGCGGATCTTCGGAAGGACCTCCGCTGCCGCCTCCACACGCGCCCGGGCGGTGACCACCCACGTGCGCCCCAGCGGCAGGGGCTGGTCCTCGTACACGATCACGTCGCTCACAGCGCCAGCGTGTCAAGGACACGGCTGCACTGGGCGCGACTTCCTCCTGTGAGCTCAGCGCCGCCACCAACCGTCAACGGCGGCTGATCGCCCAGTCTCGCTCCGTCGTGCCGCTGGTCGCGCGATCAGGGGTGGCCGACGACTTCGTGGTCGTACCGACGAGCGAGCAGGGCAGGTGGAGGTTCACGCTCGATGCCGCGGCGGCCGGGTGCTCATCTCCTCGATCCCGCGGATCGAGGCGGTGGCGGCTCCTACGGTTGCTGTGTCCGAACGCCAGGCGGCTCACCCAGGAGGGGTGTCGTGACGCACGCAGGAACGGTCCACGAGGAGCAGCGGCCGCGCACGGCGTCGATGCTGGGTGCAGGTGTCGGCGGCTTGCTCCTGCTCGTGGTGGCGCTGCCGGTCCTCCTGCTGACCACGCTGCCGAACGTCCTGGACCCGGAAGTGCCCGCCCGTGACCACCCCACGACGGTGGTGCTCGTCGCGCTGTGCACCCCGGTGATCGCGGCCGGCGCCATCGCTCTCAGTGACTGTTTCAGATGTCGGTGCTGATGGGCCATGC
>NZ_JBBBEM010000104.1:0-17967 GCF_037154035.1 Kineococcus sp. G2
GCTGCCCGCGAAGAGGCCGAACGCGCTGCCCGCGAAGAGGCTAGTGCGCCGGTCCCGGCGGAGGCCGGTGCGCGAGAGGGCGAGCCGGAACCCGCCGCCGCGCTGGAACTGCCGCCCGGCCTCGGTTCCGCGGCCGACGCGGAATCCGTCGTCGCCGGTTTCACCGCCGGGTTGAGCGGCCACCCCAACGTCGACCAGACGCCGGCGCAGGCGGTGGACGCCGCCGTCGCCCTGGCGTACGGGCGCCTCGGCGTGAAGGCGGCCGACACCGAGGTGCTCGACGCGGCGATGGACGTGCTGGGGTTCCGCCGCCGCGGGGTGAAGGTCCAGCGGGCGTTCAAGGACGCCGTGCAGCGCGCCAAGAAGCGGATGCGCGGCGCCGGCGTGCGCATCCAGTAGCGGGCGACGCCGGCGGCGTCTACCCCTCCACGGGCTGCGTCGCGCCCTCGCGCAGGTCCAGCACCGAAGCCAGTTCCACCGGCGCCCCGTCCTCCTCCTGCCCCGTGCGCAGCCACACGGCCCCGTCCTCGACGGCCAGCGGCGTGCCGGTGACGCTGGTGCCGTCGGACAGCCGCACCGTCAGGCGCACGGGTTCCTCCGGGTGCACGCGCTGGTCCTCCGCGGCGTCCCGCAACTGCTGCACGATGCGCGGTTCGATCACGACGGCCTCCTGACGGACGACGACCCCTCCACCGGCCCCGGCGTTCTCCCCGGGCGCCGCGCCCCCTGCTGGACGGCACCTCCCAGGGTGCGCCGCGCCGGGGCCGGGCGGAAGGGGGCGGCGTGTCGCGCGACGGATGTTCACCCGCCGGACACCCGGCGCGCCTGCACGGCGGCGCCGCACCGTGCTGACGCACCGGGGTGGGGGGACCGGTCAGGCCGGCAGCGCCTGCACCGACCAGCCCTCGCGCCCGGCGGTGCGCAGCACGGCGGCCCCGGACGCCTCCACGCGCAGCCCCCGCTCGGCGCTCACGGACGTCAGCAGGTCCGTGCCCGGTCCGGTCACCCGCACGGGCAGCTCCGAGTGGTTCAGCACGAACAGGTGCTCGCCGTTCGCGCTGCGCCGCCGGACCACCTCGACCCGCTCCGGCACGGCCCCGTCCAGGACCGGCCGCGCACCGGCCTGCTCGCACAGCGAGGTGGTCCAGCGCCGCAGGGACTCCTCCTCCAGGAACGTGGAGACGTAGTGGGCCGTGCCCGCGCCGACCCGGTGGCGGGTGGCCGCCGCCTCACCGGCCAGGTCCCCGGCCGCACCGGCGGGGGAGTACGTGGCGACGACCTCCGCTCCCTCGGGCGAGACCAGCTCGCTCCACACCCGCCCGCTCAGCGGTTCACCGCCGTCGAGCGACAGCAGCACCCGCTCACCGTCGGCCAGCGGGTGCAGCTCCTCCACGCGCACGCCCAGCAGGTCCCGCAGGCGGCCCGGGTAACCGCCGGGCACGACGTGCAGGTGCTCGTCGGCGTACCCGGTGAACGGCCACACCGCCAGGTGCCCGCCGGAGCGCACGTGCTCCTCGAAACCGCGCACGGCCGCCTCGTCCACGGCGAACAGGCTGGGCACGAGCACCAGCCGGTAGCGGGACAGGTCCGCGCCCGGGGCGACGAAGTCGACGGCGAACCCCGTCTGCCACAGCGCGCGGTGCGCGCCGCGCACGGCCGCGGAGTAGTCCAGCCGGTCGCTGGGCAGCTGGGCCGTCTCGGTGGCCCACCACCCCTCGGCGTGCCAGACGATCGCCACGTCCGCCTCCACGAGCGGCCCCCGCGCCGGCGGCTCGGCCACCTCGGCCAGGGACGCCAGGGCGGCGCCGAGCCGCTCGAAGCCGCGGAAGGAGCGCGAGTCCTCCCCGGCGTGGGGGACGATGCCGCCGTGCCACGCCTCCGCGCCGGCGGCCGGGGCGCGCCACTGGAAGAACAGCGCCCCCTGCGAACCGCGGGCCACGTACGACAGCGAGTTGCGCAGCACCCGCTCGGGGGACTTGTGGGCGCGACGGCCGGGGACGGTGGAGCTGGTGGAGCTCTGCTCCATCAGCAGCCACGGCTCCCCTCCGCCGAAGGAGCGGGTCAGGTCCGCTCCGTACGCGGCGTGCGCCTCGCCGTCCGGGCCGACGGTGTCCAGGTAGTGGTCCACCGAGACCACGTCCAGCTCCGCCGACCAGCTCCACTGCTCCAGGTGGTTCCAGGTCGGCAGCATGAAGTTCGTCGTCACCGGGGCGGTCGAACCGGCCGCGCGGATCACGTCGCGCTGCTCGCGCAGCGCGTCGAGCATCTCGTCGGAGCTGAAGCGCCGGAAGTCCAGCGCGTGCGTGGGGTTGGGGATGTACTGCGTCGCCCGCGGCGGCAGCACGTCCTCCCACGAGGAGTACCGCTGCGACCAGAACGCCGTGTACCAGGCGCGGTTCAGCTCCTCCAGCGTCCCGTGGCGCCGCTGCAGCCAGCGGCGGAACGCGGCCGCGGCGTGCTCGCCGAAGTCCAGCGTCCCGTACTCGTTGTGCACGTGCCACGCCAGCAGGGCGGGGTGGTTCCCGTACCGCTCGGCGAGGCGCTGCGCGATCGCGCGGGCGGCGGAGCGGTAGGCGGGGGCGCTGACGGCGTACGTGTCGCGGCTGCCGTGGCTCAGGCGCACGCCGTCGGGCCCGACCGGCATCGCGTCGGGGTGGGCGCGGGTGAACCACGGCGGCGGGGACGCCGTGGGCGTCGCGAGCACGACGCCGATCCCCCCGGCGTGCAGGGTCTCGAACACCCGGTCCATCCAGTCGAACTCGTACTCGCCCTCCTGCGGCTCCAGCTCCGCCCAGGAGAACACCCCGATCGTCGCGGCGTTCACCCCCGCGCGGCGCATGAGCTCGACGTCGCGCACCCACACCTCCGGCGGCCACTGCTCGGGGTTGTAGTCGCCGCCGAAGAGGAGGCGCGAGGTGCTGAAGCGGCGGGCGCGGGAGGGCAAGGAGGTTCTCCTGAGAGGGCAGGTGAAGCGCTTCGATTTCTTTGTGGAGAAGGAGCCTCGACCCCCGCCGCCGCCGTGTCAAGAGAATCGCGCTGCGCCAAGGGGCCAGTCCCGTTCCTCTCGACCCTTGTCGTGGTCGTGGCGGTGACCGTAAGTTTTCCGGAGAAGCGCTTCGACGGCGTGGGCCGATCCCGGACCCACTGCTCCGGGGTGGACGGGAGGAGCACCGGTGGCCACGATCGCCGACGTCGCGCAGGTCGCCGGCGTGTCCGCCAGCACGGTCTCGTACGTCCTCAGCGGCAAGCGGGCCATCTCCGCCGCCACCCGGGCCCGCGTGGAGGAGGCCGTCTCCCGGCTCGGCTACCGCCCCCACGCCGGGGCCCGGGCGCTGGCCTCCAGCCGCACCGGTGTCATCGCGCTCGTCGTCCCGCTGCACGACGCCGTCGACGTCGGCGTCGTCATGCAGTTCGTGCGGGGCGTCGTCACGACCGCCCGCGCCCACGAGCACGACGTCCTGCTGCTGACCCAGGAGGAGACCGCCGGGCTGGAGCGGGTCACCTCCGCCTCGCTCGTCGACGGGCTCGTCGTGCTGGACATCGGCGTGGACGACCCGCGCGTGGGCGTCCTCGCCCGTCTCGGCCGGCCCACCGTCCTGGTCGGCATCCCCCGCGACCCGCACGGCCTGCCGTGCGTGGACTTCGACTTCGCCGGTGCCGCTCGCACGGCCGTCGCGCACCTGGCCGCGCTCGGGCACCGCCGCGTCGGCCTCGTCGGGGCCACCCCCTCCTCGGTGCGCCGCGGTGCCGGGTACGCCGACCGGCTGTGCGAGGGGTTCCTCGCCGGCGCCGCCGACGCGGGGGTCGCCACCGCCACGGCCCCCTGCGCCGCCACGGCCGAGGGAGCCCGCGCCTGCCTGGCCGAGCTGCGCGCGCGACTGCCCGCACCGACCGCGCTGCTCGTGCACAACGAGGCCGCGCTGCCGCACCTGCTGGGGGCGCTGGCCGCCGAGGGCGCGCGCGTCCCCGCGGACCTGTCGGTCGTGAGCATCGGCGCGCCCGGAGCGGGGGAACGGGCGCTGACCGGCCTGGAGGTCCCCGCCCTCGACATCGGCCGTTCCGCCGTGGAGGCGCTGCTGGAGCGGATCGACGCACCCCGCGCCGGCGAGACCCGGCTGCTGTCCTCACCCCTGGTGGACCGCGGCAGCACCGCCCCGCCGCGCTGAGACCCCTGCCGCGCCGGGCCTCCTGCCGCCTCGGACCTCCCGGCGCGCCCCGCTCCCACCCCGCGTGGTCCACTGGCCGCCCACCCCGCGTCCCCCCGGAGGAGACCGTGAGCACCACCGTCAGCGCCTACGCCGCACCGTCCGCCACCGAGCCGCTCGCGCCCACCACGATCGAGCGCCGCGACGTCGGCCCGCAGGACGTGCGCATCGAGATTCGCTACGCCGGGATCTGCCACTCCGACATCCACACCGCCCGCGGCGAGTGGGGCCCGGCGAACTGGCCGATCGTCGTCGGCCACGAGATCGCCGGCGTCGTCGCGGAGGTCGGCTCCGAGGTCACGAAGCACGCCGTCGGCGACCGCGTCGGCGTCGGCTGCATGGTCGGTTCCTGCCGCGAGTGCGAGGCGTGCCGCGACGGCGAGGAGCAGTACTGCACCGGCAACGGCGAGATCGCCGGCATGGTCGGCACCTACGGCGGGACCGACCCCGCCGACGGCCGCCCCACCGCCGGCGGCTACTCCCAGCAGATCGTCGTCGACGAGCACTTCGTGCTGCGCATCCCCGACGCCCTCGAGCTCGACGTGGCGGCCCCGCTGCTGTGCGCGGGCATCACCACCTACTCGCCGCTGAACCACTGGGGCGCCGGCCCCGGCACGAAGGTCGCCGTCGTCGGCCTCGGCGGGCTCGGCCACATGGCCGTGCAGATCGCCGCCGCCAAGGGCTGCGAGGTCACCGTGCTGTCGCAGTCCCTGAAGAAGCAGGAGGACGGGCTGCGCCTGGGCGCGAGCGCCTACCACGCCACCAGCGACCCCGACACGTTCGAGCGGCTGCGCGGGTCCTTCGACCTCGTCGTCAACACCGTCTCGGCGAACCTCGACCTCGACGCCTACATGGGCCTGCTCAAGCGCAACGGCACCCTCGTCGAGGTCGGTGCGCCCGAGAACCCCATGTCGGTGCGGGCGTTCTCCCTCATCCCCGCCCGCCGCAGCCTGGCCGGTTCCAACATCGGCGGCATCGCCGAGACCCAGGAGATGCTGGACTTCTGCGCCGAGCACGGCATCGGCGCGCAGGTGGAGGTCATCAGCGCCGAGCAGGTCAACGAGGCGTGGGAGCGCGTCGTCGCCTCCGACGTGCGCTACCGGTTCGTCATCGACACCGCGACGCTGCCGGCCGTCTGAGGCCGTCGCCGGGGGAGCGGCCCGCACCGGGAGCACCCGCCCCCGGTGCGGGCCCCCGCGCGGGACCTAACCCGCGGCGGCGGCCGACGCACCGGGGGCGGCCTCACCGGCCAGGTCCGCCGCCCACAGGTCGGGGCCGAACACCTCGTACTGCACGTCGCGCGGGGCGACGCCCCGCGCCAGCAGCGCCCCGCGCACCGCCCGCATGAACGGCAGCGGCCCGCACAGGTAGTACAGGGCGTCCTCGGGCAGGTCCACGTCCGCCAGGTCCATGAACCCGCGGAACACCCCGTCCACCGGCAACCCCTCGCCGCCGCCCTCCTCGAACCACACGTGCGCGGAGGCGTTCGGCAGCGCCGCCACGTCCCCCAGCACCTGCCGGCGCAGCGCGAACGCGTCCTCGCGCGCGTCGGCGTGCAGCAGCAGCACCCGCAGGCCCGAGCCGGCGGCGGCCAGGTGCGAGAGCATCCCCGCCATCGGGGTGATCCCGATGCCGGCGCTGGCGAACACCACCGGGCGCCCGGAGTCGTCCAGGACCACGTCGCCGAACGGCAGCGACATCGTCAGCTCGTCACCGACCTGCACCGAGTCGCACAGCGCGTTCGAGACCTCGCCGTCCGGCTTGCCCCCGCCGTGCACGCGCTTGACGGAGAACTGCCGGTGCCGGCCGTCGTCGGCGCGGGTCAGGCTGTACTGGCGCGGCTGGCGCACCCCGTCGGGCATCGGCACCTGCACGGTCACGTACTGCCCGGGCAGCGACGTCTTCACCAGGCGGTCGTCCGCGCGCTCGACCACGAACGTCACCACGTCGTCGGTCTCGCGGACCTTCTCCACCACGCGCCAGTTCCGCCACACCGTGTCCGGGCGCACGCCGCGAGCGCTGTACAGGCCGCGCTCGGTGTGGATCAGCGCGTACGCCATCAGCCAGTACACCTCGTCCCACGCCGCGGCCACCTCCGGCGTGACCGCCTCGCCCAGGACGTCGCCGATCGCCCAGAACAGGTGCTCGTGCACGACGTCGTACTGCTCGGGCCGGATGCCCAGCGAGGCGTGCTTGTGCGCGATGCGGGACAGCAGCTGCTCGGGCAGCTGCTCGGGCGTGCGCAGCAGGGCGCTGGCGAAGACCGCCACCGAGCCGGCCAGGGCCACCTGCTGGCTGCCCTGCGCCTGGTTGCCGCGGTTGAACGTGCCGTCGAACAGCTCCGGGTGGGCGGCGAACATGTGCTGGTAGAAGCGCTGCGCGATCTGCTCGATGTTGTCGGCGACCACCGGAAGGGTGGCCTCCAGCACGGGGTGGGATCGGTCCGAGAGCACGCTGGTCCTCCTGCGGTGGCGACGACGGCACCGGTGCGAGGACCGGCGCCGCTCCACTGACCCGGATCACCGTAGTGCGGCGGGAGGCGGCCGGGTACCCGGTGCGCGGCGCCCGGCGGCGACCGCGCGGGGCCGCGCCGCCCCCTCGCCGGGCGCTCGCCCCCGCGCACCGCTGCGTGCAGGTGCAGCCCCGGCGAACGCGTGCGAGGTTGGCGCCTGAGCACCGGAGCAACCGACGACGGAGGAGCGCACGATGTTCGAACGCCTCAAGACCCCCGAGCAGATCTTCAGCTACAAGCTGGGGGCGGCGCTGACCATGGAGAAGGACACCCTGACGATGCTGGGGCGCCTGGAGGAGGCCGCCCGCCGCGAGGAGCTCAAGGCGCTGCTGCGCGAGCACGCCGAGGAGACCCGCCGGCAGGTCCAGGTCATCGAGCAGTGCTTCGCCCTGCTGGGCGAGGAGGTCGACGACTCCCCGTGCCCGGTGACCAAGGCGCTGGCGGCCGAGGCCGAGACCACCCTGAAGAAGACCGACGACTCCCTCGTGGACGCGGTGATCCTCGCCGGCGCCCTGGAGACCGAGCACCACGAGCAGGCCGTCTACGAGACGCTGGTCCTGCACGCGCGCGCCCGCGGCGCCGGGCACGTCGCGAAGCTCCTCGAGGCCAACCTGGAGGAGGAGCGCGCCGCCGGGTCCAGGGTGAAGGCGATGGCGGAGCGGATCGCCGTCACCGGGGTCGCCACCGAGGAGAACGCGGGCATGGGCGCCGGCGCCAAGGCGGGTCTGGCCGCCGGGGCTGCCGCCGCGGTCGCCGGTGCCGCCGCCGCGGCGTCGAAGGTGGCCGAGCGCAAGGCCACGTCCGAGGCGCACGAGGCGGCGGAGGAGTCGCTGCGCACGCAGCCGGCCACCGGCACCACCGTCCCGGTCGTCGAGCCGGTCGTCGAGCCCGCCCCGGCACCGGTGGCCGGGCAGCTGGGCGACGACGCGCTGGAGGAGCGCATCGCCGCGGACGAGGCCCGCGAGGGGCGGCCCGCCCCCGGCGTCTGACGCCACCGGCCGGTCCGGCCGCCGGGAGCGGCCGGACCGGCGCCTCGCTTCCACCCTCGAACGCGTGTTCGAGGAGGGGTGCGGGGTGAGCGCGGCGGGTCCCGGGGCGGTCCGCCGTCCCGCGGCTGCGGAGACCCGTCCGCGGAGAGGACGTGCGCGTTCCGTGGTGGTGCGCCGACCGGGGGTGGTCGACCGCGCTGACGTCGCCCCCGGCTCCTACACTCGCCCGGACGACCCCACCGGACGGCACCGCACGCCACCGGGCGGCCGCCGACCGCACCACCACCGCACGCGCGTACAGGAGGCCACCCCGCATGGGGCTGCTCGAGAACATCACGGGGCCGGAGGACCTCAAGAACCTGCCCCCGGAGCAGCTGCCGCAGCTGGCCGCCGAGGTGCGCGACTTCCTCGTCGCCGCCGTCAGCCGCACCGGCGGGCACCTGGGGCCCAACCTCGGCGTGGTGGAGCTCACCATCGCCCTGCACCGGGTCTTCGACTCCCCGCGCGACCGCCTGGTCCTCGACACCGGCCACCAGAGCTACGTGCACAAGCTGCTCACCGGCCGGCAGGACTTCTCGCACCTGCGCGAGGCCGGCGGGCTGTCCGGGTACCCCTCGCGCGCCGAGAGCGAGCACGACCTGGTGGAGAACTCGCACGCCTCCACGTCCCTGTCGTGGGCCGACGGCCTGGCGAAGGCCTTCGAGCTGCGCGGTGAGCGCGACCGCCGGGTCGTGGCCGTCATCGGCGACGGCGCCCTCACCGGCGGCATGGCCTGGGAGGCGCTGAACAACATCGCCGCCGCCGAGCGCCCGGTGATCATCGTCGTCAACGACAACGAGCGCTCCTACGCGCCCACCATCGGCGGCCTGGCCTCGCACCTGGCGACCCTGCGCACCACCCGCGAGTACGAGAAGCTGCTGGACTGGGGCAAGCAGTCCCTCAAGCGCGGCGGCGCCCCCGGCCGGCTCGCCTACGAGACCCTGCACGGGATGAAGAAGGGCATCAAGGACATCGTCGCCCCGCAGGGGCTGTTCGAGGACCTGGGCCTGAAGTACGTCGGCCCCGTCGACGGCCACGACGTGGAGGCCGTCGAGCACGCCCTGCGCCGCGCCCGCTCCTACGGCGGGCCCGTCATCGTCCACGCCCTCACCCAGAAGGGCCGCGGCTACAAGCCCGCCCTCGACGACAGCGCCGACCACTTCCACGCCGTCGGCGTCATCGACCCCGAGACCGGCGAGGCGCAGGCCAGCTCCGGCTCGTCGTGGACCAGCGTCTTCGCCGACGAGATGGTCGCCCTCGCCGCCGTGCGCGAGGACCTCGTGGGCATCACCGCCGCGATGCGCCTGCCCGTGGGTCTGGAGCCGTTCGCGCGCGCCCACCCCGAGCGCGTCTTCGACGTCGGCATCGCCGAGCAGCACGCCGTCACCTCCGCCGCGGGGATGGCCGCCGGCGGCCTGCACCCCGTGGTGGCCGTCTACGCCACCTTCCTCAACCGCGCCTTCGACCAGGTGCTCCTGGACGTCGCCCTGCACCGCGCCGGGGTCACGTTCGTCCTGGACCGCGCAGGCGTCACCGGACCCGACGGCGCCAGCCACCACGGCGCCTGGGACATGGGCCTGTGCCGCCTGGTGCCCGGGCTGCGGCTGGCCGCCCCCCGCGACGCCACCACGCTGCGCGAGGAGCTGCGCGAGGCCGTCGCCGTCGAGGACGCCCCCACCGTGGTGCGCTTCAGCAAGGGCAAGGTGCCCGCGGACCTGCCGGCGATCGCCCGCACCGGCTGCGTGGACGTCCTGGAGGGCCCGCGGTGGGCGGACGGCGACGAGGTGCTGCTCGTCGCGGTGGGCTCGCTGGTGCCGCGCGCCCTGGACGTCGCCGCGCGGCTGCGCGCCCACGGCGTCGGCGTCACCGTCGTCGACCCCCGCTGGGTCGTGCCCGTCCCCGAGGCGCTGGTGGAGCTGGCCGGCACCCACCAGCACGTCGCGGTCCTGGAGGACGGCGGCGAGGTCGGCGGCCTCGGGTGGGCGCTCACCCGGGAGCTGAACGACCGCCCGGTGCCCACGCCCGTGCTCACCTTCGCCCTGCCGCAGCGCTTCCTCGACCACGGCACGCGCGAGGCGATCCTCGACGAGGTGGGGCTGGCGCCGCAGGCCGTGGCCCGCACCATCGTGGAGTCGGTGGCCCGCAGCGCCCCCGCCGACGCCCACGCCCCCTCCGCGCCGGGCCGCACGGCCTGACGCGGCCCGTGGACGGCCGGGGGAGCGCCCCGGCCGGTCCAGGTCCACGCGGCGGCGGTCACGGTCCGGCGGCCGCCGCGACCCTCACAGCCGCAGCGCGGAACGCGCCAGGGCGCCGGTGTCCGCGCCGTGCTCCCCGCGCACGTCCGGGGCGGTCGGCGCCGGCGCCACCTCCTCGCGCGTGACCAGCACGGGCCGGCGCAGGCCCCGGTCCGCCGGGTCCGTCACCGCCCACGCCGCCACCACGAAGGCGGGGTCCACGCGGGCCAGGTCGAACCAGCCGCGCGTGCGCTCCGGCACCGCGACGGCGCGCAGCACCCCGCCCGCGGCGACCAGGTGCGCGCGCAGGCTCGCCGCCGCCAGCAGCGTCGGCACGTCGCACCCGCCCACCGGGCGCAGCACCCCGCCGTCGCGGCCACCCTCGTCGCGGTGCAGCCGGTGCGCCGCCAGCGCCCCCATCGCCTCCAGGTGCTCGCGCTGCGCCGCGGTGAGCTCCGCGGCCGCACCGGTGGCGCGCGCCGAGACCGCCGGCACCGGCAGCGTGCGCTCGCACCCCGCGTGCGCGACCACGACGCCGGGCCCGAGGTCCAGCGCGCCGCCGAGCACCGCGGTCGACCCCCACCCGGTGCCCGGGTGCCGGTCCGCACCGCGCGGCACGGCCAGCGCGACGCGGCGCGCCGTGCGCCGGTGCAGCTCCCGGTGGGCCAGCAGCAGCTGCCGCACCCGCAGCCGGGCCGCGCCCGGCGTGGTGTCCCGGGCCCCACCGGTGAGGGCCCCGGCGGGCGCAGGACCCGCGGTGGCGGCGACGTCCGCCCACGCCAGGGGGGTGCATCCGGGCAGGTGCACGCCGTCGTCGTCGGGGTCCACGTCCAGGTCGTCGAGCACGCTCGCGGCGAGCACGCAGCGGCGCAGGAACGCCCGGACGAGTGGCGGCTGTCCGTGGTTCACCCCGTGGCTCACCGTGGCGACCGTAGGCGACGGCGGTCCCCGCGCCGCGTCACGACCGGCGCCGTTGCGCCGAACGGGTCACGCGGCGCCTCCCGGCGGGTGGCCGCGCTGACGCTGCGCGCCCGGTGGGTGGCGGTCCGCCGACGGTGCCCGGCCCGTGCGCCCGGCCCGTGCGCTCAGCCGGGCGCCAGGTGGAACCAGACCGTCTTGCCGCCCGGAGCTCCCGGCAGCGGATCGTCCTCGTCCGGCTGCGGCCAGCCGACGACGGCGTCCGCGCCGCCTTCCACCTCACCGTCCACCCCGCCGGAGGCGGCCGCGGGCGGCTGGCTGCGGTAGACGCCCCACGTCGTGGACAGCGCGTCCACCAGGGCGATCCCGCGCCCCTCGGTCGCACCGGGCAACTGGGTGCGCAGCGCCGGCACCCGCCTCTCCCCGTCGGAGATGCCCACGACGATGCCCTCCTCGTCGTGGGTCAGCGTCAGCACCACCGGGCCGCGGGCGTGCTCGAGCGCGTTGGAGACCAGCTCGCTCGTCAGCAGCTCCGCGATCCAGCGCCGCGCCTGCGGCAGGTGCTCGTCGGGGCACCGCTCGCACACCCAGTGCCGCGCCATCGCTGCCGCGGACAGCTGCTCGCCCAGCGCGAGGCGTTCCACAGCCCACCTCCACCCCGCCGACACCGGCGCGTCGTCGTCACCGAGCCCCCCAGGTTTCCGCAGGCACGGGGCCCCGGCAAGACGAACGTGTCCACCCCCCGGGACGGCCCGTCCACGGGGGAGGGGTCAAGCCTCGCGGCGAACGTCGTCGGTGGCCTCGGCCGCGGCCTCGACGGCCTCCGGCACCCGGGCCTCGGCCAGCGCCGTGGCCAGCGCCTGCGCGACCAGCTCCACCTGCCACGGGCGCGCCCCGCGCTCGCGCAGGGCCCGGGCGACGCCGTCGGCGTCCAGCGGCCGGGGCGGCTGCCACGCCAGGCGCCGCAGCGCGTCCGGCTGCAGCAGGTTCTCCACCGGCACCGCGCGCCGGTCGGCGATGGTGGTGACGGCCGCGCGCGCGGCGGCGAGCCGGGCCGCGGCCTCGGGGTGCCTGGCGGCCCACGCGCGCGGCGGCGGGGGGCCGTCGCCGCGCACCGCCTGCTGGGGCAGCTCGGCGTCCGGCAGCGCCAGCCCGTGCGCCACCGCGCTCGCCCACAGCTCCAGCCGGGTGCGGGAGGCGCGGCCGGTGAACCCGGCCGTGGCGGCCAGGGCCTGCGGGCTGCGCGGCAGCGCACGGGCCGCGGCGACGATCGCGGAGTCCGGCAGCAGCCGGCCCGGGGAGGTGTCGCGGCGGCGGGCCTCCGCGTCGCGGGCCAGCCACAGCTCGCGCACCACCGCCAGCTGCCGGCGCGAGCGCACCGCGTGCAGGCCCGAGACCCGGCGCCAGGGCTCCGCCGGCGGCACCGGCAGCGGCGCCGCGACGATCGCGGCGAACTCCTGCCGCGCCCACTCCAGCTTGCCCTGCGCCGCGAGCCGCTCGGCGAGCGCGTCGCGCACCTCGACGAGGACCTCCACGTCCAGGGCCGCGTACGTCAGCCAGGGCTCCGGCAGCGGGCGGGTGGACCAGTCCACCGCCGAGTGCTCCTTCGCCAGGCGCAGGCCCAGCAGCTCCTCCACGACGGCGCCCAGCCCCACCCGGGGCAGGCCGGCCAGCCGCGAACCCAGCTCGGTGTCGAACAGGGTGGTGGGACGCATCCCCACCTCCGCCAGGCACGGCAGGTCCTGGGTGGCGGCGTGCAGCACCCACTCCACGCCCGAGAGCACCTCGCCCAGGGCGGACAGGTCCGGCAGCGCGGCGGGGTCGATCAGCGCGGTGCCCGCGCCGGCGCGGCGCACCTGCACGAGGAACGCGCGCTGCCCGTAGCGGTAGCCGGAGGCCCGTTCGGCGTCCACGGCCACCGGGCCGGTGCCGGCCGCCATCGCCGCGACCACGCGCTCCAGGCCCGCCTCGTCGGTCACGACGGGCGGCAGGCCCTGCGCGGGGGCGTCCAGCAGCGGCAGCTCGACGGCGGGGGCGTCCGGTGCGGTGCCCGGGGCCTCCGCCGGCGGCTGAGCGTCTCGCTGTCCCCTCCCGACCGGCACGGTCCCCACCGTACGTGCCGCGACCGGCCGCGGGCCCGGTGGGGCACCGCGGCCGGGTGCGCCTCAGCCGCTGCGGGGCCTCCGGCCCCGCAGCGGGCGCCTCACTGGATGACGCCGGCCCGCAGGGTGATGGCGACCATCTCGGCCCGGTCGCCCGTGCCGAGCTTGCGCGCGATGCGCGCCAGGTGGCTCTTGACCGTCAGCGCCGACAGGCCCAGCGCCGCACCGGTGTCCTTGTTCGAGCGGCCGTCGGCGACGTGCTGCAGCACCTCGACCTCGCGCTCGGACAGGCTGTCCACGCCCGACTCGCCGGTGCGGGCCTCGAGGCCGGCGCCCTCCGGGCGGGTGGTCACCAGGTAGCAGCGCACCCCGGCGGCCACCGCACCGCGCACCGCGAACGGGTCCGCGTTGCTGGAGAGCACCACGCAGCGGTTCCAGCCCGCCGCGCGCAGCTCCGAGACGAGCTGGGCGCCGGAGCCGTCCGGCAGGCCGGCGTCGGCGATGAACAGCGCCCGCGGGCCGCTGCGGGCCATCGCGCGGGCCTGGGCGACGCTGCCGGCGTGCTCGACGTTGACCGCGCCGAGCATGCGCAGCGTCCGGGTCACGGACTCCCGCACGACGGGGTCGGCGACGGCCACCAGCGCGGCGAAGCGGCCGAGTCGTGACGGGACGGCCATCCCGGGGCGTTCGACGAGCGCAGTCACCGTCGTCCTCCTGCAGGAACTGGGCGACCGCCTCCTGCGGCACGCCTCACTGGGGAGGTGATCGGCCTGCGGGCCGGTGGACTTGACAGCCCCGGCCCCGCCGATCGCGGCGGGACCGGCCGGCTCAGCGCCGCGGCAGCGGCGTGACGCCCTCCGGCACCGGCGGCAGCCCCGCCACCGTGCACAGCAGCAGCGCCCAGGCGCCCAGGTGGGCGGCCACGTCGAAGGGGGGCCCGTCCCCGCCGGCGGGACCACCGCCCGGGGCGTCGTCGGGCAGCGGCGTCCACGAGGCCCGCAGCTCCACGTCCACCGACGGCGGCCGGTCCGCCAGCGCCCCGTAGCCCTCGGAGAGGACCCGGGTGACCGTGCCGCCGACGCCGCCCGCTCGCGCCCCGTGCCCGCGCAGCCCCTCCTCCAGCCAGCTCCAGCCGACCTGGCCCAGCATCGGGTCCGCCCCCACCTCCGCCTCCAGGTCGGCGCGCGCGTACGTGACGACGCGGAACGTGCCGTCCCACTCCGGCGGCGCCGACGGGTCGTGCAGCAGGATGAACCGGCCCGTGGCCAGCTCCTCGCCGCCGGCCGCCACGTCACCCGCCAGCGCCACGGCGTACGGGGCGATCCGCGCGGGCGCGGGTACCTCCGTCAGCGTCACCTCCGGCCGCACCCGGGCCGCGCGCAGGGCCCGCACGGCGCGGTCGAAGACGTCGGGCACCGTGCCGTCACGGGTCGCGCCGGGCACTCGGGAGAGCGTCACGCCTGGGGAGACTAGGGACGCGGGGCCCCGCGGCGGGCGCGGCGCGCCGTGCGACGATCGGGCCGTGCCTGGACCCGCCGACGCCACCACCGCTCCCGCGCCCGACGCCACCGCCCGCACCACCCCCGCTGCCGGGGACCCGCTGGCCGGTGCCCCGTACCTGCGGGTGGCGCGCGGCGACGTCGCCCGGGGGGCGCGTCCGGAGCGCGTCCCGGTGTGGTTCATGCGCCAGGCCGGCCGCTCGCTGCCGGAGTACCGGGCGGTGCGCGAGGGCACCACGATGCTGCAGTCCTGCCGGCGCCCCGAGCTCGTCGCCGAGATCACCCTGCAACCCGTGCGCCGCTACGGCGTCGACGCGGCGATCTTCTACTCCGACATCGTGGTGCCGCTGGAGGCCGCCGGCGTCGGCGTGGAGATCGTCCCCGGCACCGGGCCCGTCATCGCCGAGCCGGTGCGCACCCGCGCCGACCTGGACCGCGTGCCCGAGCTGGACCCCGACCGGCTGCAGCACGTCACCGACGCCGTGCGCCTGAGCGTCGAGCAGCTGCGCGCCACCGGCACCCCCCTCATCGGCTTCGCCGGCGCCCCGTTCACCCTCGCCAGCTACCTCGTCGAGGGCGGTCCCTCCCGCGACCTGCTGCGCACCAAGGCCCTCATCCACGCCGACCCGCAGCTGTGGCACGACCTCGCCGCCCGCCTGGCCCGCATCACCGGCGCGTTCCTGCGCGCGCAGGTCCTCGCCGGCGCCTCCGCGGTGCAGCTGTTCGACTCCTGGGTGGGCTCGCTGTCCCTGGCCGACTACGAGCGCCACGTCGCGCCCCACTCCGCCGCCGCGCTGCGCGCCGTCGCGGACCTGGGGGTGCCGCGCACCCACTTCGGCACCGGCAGCGGCGAGCTGCTGGGCGCCATGGCCGCCGTCGACGGCGGCGTCGACGTCCTCGGCGTCGACTTCCGCGTCCCGCTGGACGAGGGGGCCGCGCGCGGGCGCGCCGGTGCCGGCCGTCCCGTCGCCGTGCAGGGCAACCTCGACCCCGCCCTGCTGTTCGCGCCCTGGGACGTGCTGCGCGGCGAGGTGCGCCGCGTGCTGGCAGCGGGCGAGCGCGCCGGTGCCGGGCACGTCTTCAACCTCGGCCACGGCGTGCCGCCCACCGCGGACCCGGCGGTGCTGCAGCGCGTGGTCGACGAGGTGCACGCCTGGCGCGGCGGCGAGGACGAACGGGCGTGAGCGCCCCCGCCGGCGCCCGGCCCCGCGTCGTCGTCGTCGGCGGCGGGATCAGCGGCCTGGCCGCCGCCCACCGCCTCGCCGCGCGCGGCGCCGACGTGCAGGTCCTCGAGGCGTCGCCCCGCACCGGCGGCGTCCTGCAGCGCGCCGAGGTCGCCGGCGTCGTCGTCGACCTCGGCGCCGAGTCCGTGCTCGCCCGCCGCCCCGAGGCCGTCGCGCTGATCCGCGCCGCCGGCCTCGGAGACGACCTCGTCCACCCGGCCACCGCCGCCGCCGCCGTGCGCTCGCACGGCGCCCTGCACCGTCTGCCCGCCGGCACCGTCATGGGCGTGCCCGGCTCCGCCGACCAGGTCGCCGGCCTGCTCGACGCCGCCGCCGTGGAGCGGGTGCGCGCCGAGGAGGACCTGCCCGCCGAACCGCTGGAGCACGACGTCCCCGTCGCCGAGCACGTCGCCGCCCGTGTCGGGCGCGAGGTCGTCGACCGCCTCGTCGAGCCCCTCCTCGGCGGCGTCTACGCCGGCCACGCCGACCGCCTCTCCCTGCGGGCCACCGTCCCCGCCCTGTGGGAGAGCGCCCGCCGCGGCGGCTCCCTGCTGGCCGCCGTGCGCGCCGCCGCCGCGGCCCGTCCCGCTGACGCCGGGCCCGTCTTCGCCGGGATCGCCGGGGGAGTGGCTCGCCTGCCCGAGGCGCTCACGGTGCGGCTGCGCGCCGCCGGCGCCGAGGTGCGCACCGGCAGCCCCGTCACCGCCCTGACGCGCGAGGCGACCGGCGGCTGGCGCGTGAGCACCCTCGACGGCACCCGCACCGCCGACGCCGTCGTGCTCGCCGTGCCCGCCCCCGCCGCCGCCGCCCTGCTGCGCGAGGCCGTGCCCGCCGCCGCGGCCGAGCTGGCCGCCGTGGAGACCGCCGGCATGGTCATCGCGGCGCTCGCCGTCCCCGCCGCCGAGCTGCGGGGGCTCACCGGCTCCGGGGTGCTCGTGCCGCCGGTGGAGGCGGCGGCCGCGGGACTGCGGGTGAAGGCGCTGACCCTGTCGGCGAACAAGTGGGACTGGGTGGCCGCCCAGCGCCCGGACGTGCGGGTGCTGCGCGTCTCGCTCGGCCGCGCCGGGGAGCGCGAGGCGCTGGACGCCGACGACGCCGACGTGCTGCGCTGGGCCACCTCCGACGCCTCGGCGCTGCTGGGGCGCGAGCTGCACCCGGTGGGCTCGGCGGTGGTGCGCTGGGTCGGCGGGCTGCCGCAGTACGCCGTGGGGCACGTCGAGCGGGTCGAGCGGGTGCGCGCCGCGGTCGCCGCCGCCGGCGGGCTCGCGCTGGCCGGGGCCGTCCTGGACGGGGTGGGCGTGCCCGCGTGCGTGGCCGCCGCCACCCGCGCCGCCGACGAGGTGCTGCCCGCCCCGGCGGGGTGATCGAGGAGGCGGGGCGGGGTGACGACCCTCACCCCGCCCCGCGCCGGCCGCGCGCACCGCCGGGTGGACGATGGGGGCATGAGCCAGGAGACCCCGAACGCCGCGGCGCCCACCGCCGCGCGCACCAGCGCCGAGGAGATCAACAACACCATCGCCTACGCGATGTGGTCGGTGTTCGCGGTGCGCGACACCCTCGGCGACGCGGACCGCGCCGAGCTGACCGGCGAGGTGCAGGCGCTGCTGGACGAGCTCACCGGCAAGGGCCTGACCGTGCGCGGCCTCTACGACGTCGCCGGCCTGCGCGCCGACGCCGACCTCATGGTCTGGTGGTACGCCGACACCGTCGAGCTCGTGCAGGAGGCGTACCGCCGGCTGCGCGCCACCCGCCTGGGCCGCCACCTCACCCCCGTGTGGTCGGTCGTCGCGCTGCACCGGCCCGCGGAGTTCAACCGCGGCCACATCCCCGCCTTCATGGCCGGTGAGGAGCCGCGCGGCTACCTGTGCGTGTACCCGTTCGTGCGCTCCTACGACTGGTACCTGCTCCCCGAGGAGGAGCGGCGCACCATGCTGCGCGACCACGGCCTGGCCGCCCGCTCCTACGGCGACGTGCGGGCCAACACCGTCTCCGCGTTCGCGCTGGGCGACTACGAGTGGGTGCTGGCGTTCGAGGCCGACGAGCTGCACCGCATCGTGGACCTCATGCGCGAGCTGCGGAACACCGAGGCGCGTCGCCACGTGCGCGAGGAGGTGCCCTTCTACACCGGCACCCGGACGCCGCTGGCCGAGCTCGTGGCCGCCCTGCCCTGACGGGCCGCCCCGGCGCCCACCGGACGCGGGGGGGGGGGGGGGGGGGGGGGGGGGGGGGGGGGGGGGGGGGGGGGG
>NZ_JBBBEM010000105.1:0-16671 GCF_037154035.1 Kineococcus sp. G2
GAGGTGCCCTTCTACACCGGCACCCGGACGCCGCTGGCCGAGCTCGTGGCCGCCCTGCCCTGACGGGCCGCCCCGGCGCCCACCGGACGCGCGAGAGCCGCCGTCCCCCGGGGGCGGCGGCTCTCGCGCGTCGTGGTGGTCGCTCAGATGCGCTCGGGGTCCTCGGCGTCGGCGGCGGCGACGTGGTCGCCCACCCCGGCGTGACCCGCACCGCCTGACTCGTCCGGCTCCTCCTGCGTGACCCGCTCGTCGAGGGTCTCGTTGTCCGGGTCGACGTCGTCGCGCATGAGCTCCTCGGTGGCGTGGCTCACCTGGCGGCCCGTGTCGTACGTGTCGTCGTCCGCGTCGTGCAGGAGGGTGTCGGTGCGCAGTGCGCCCAGCTCGTCCCCGTCGTCGGGACCGCCGTCGATCGAGGTGTCCTCCTGGCGCAGGTCCGGGTCGTCCAGCGGGTCCAGCTGCGGGTCCGCCGGCTGGGGGTCGCTCGTCCGGGCGGTGTAGGAGTACGGCTCGCTCATGGGCTCCACTGTGCCCGCGGCCCCGGTCCGCCGCACCCGCAGCGCACCGGGACCGCCCGCACCTCAGGAGGCGGTGGGGCGCAGCGTGAGGCTGATCCCGTTGATGCAGAAGCGCTGATCGGTGGGCGTGGGGAAGCCCTCGCCCTCGAACACGTGGCCCAGGTGCGAACCGCACGTGGCGCAGCGCACCTCGGTGCGCACCATGCCCAGCGAGCGGTCCTCGACCAGCTCCACCGCGTCGGAGTCCTTCGGGTCGTAGAAGGACGGCCAGCCGCAGTGCGAGGCGAACTTCGTGGTGCTGGTGAACAGCTCCGCACCGCACGCCCGGCAGGCGTACACGCCTTCGGTGGGGTCGTCCTCGTACTCGCTGCTGTACGGCCGCTCGGTGCCGGCCTGGCGCAGCACGGCGTACTCCTGCGGCGACAGCTCCTCGCGCCACTGCTCGTCGGACTTCGTGACGGCGTACTTCTTCGCGGTGGTCTCCGGGGTGCTCATGCCCCGTCCAACCTCCCCGCCGCGGGGGGTGTTCCGCTCAGCCCAGCCGCATGGTGCCGGCGTACAGGTGCAGCACCGGCACCCCGAGGGTGTCGCGGGCGCGGGAGGCCCAGTCGGTGTGGAAGGTGTCCTCCACCGCGTGCGGGCGGGTGACGACGACGAGCTCGCGCGCGTCCCCGTCCTCCAGCAGGAGCTCGCGGACCACGGGCATCGGGTCGTCGCCGCTGGTGCGGCCCTCGGCCGTCAGGCCCAGGGAGCGCAGCTCCGCCACGGAGCGCGCCAGCGCCTCCTCCGCGTCGGCGCGCGCCCGCTGCGGGTCGGGTCGGCCGGCGCGCACCTCCTCCAGCGCGGCGCGCAGCTCGCCGAGGCTGAGGTGGTCCAGCACGTCGGCCAGCAGGTTGCGCTCGGTGTCGGCCGGCACGACGACGACGTGGCGCACGTCCTCGCCCTCGTGGAGGGCGGCGATGTTGCCGGCGTCGATCTCGCCGAGCGCCTCCTCGGTGAGGACCACGACGGTCCAGGGAGCGACGGCCCCCTCCCGCGGGCTGAGCTCCTCGGGCTGGTCGGCGGGCGGCACGGCGGGGTGGCTCACGCCGCTCACGCTACCGGGGGCGGCGTGCGCCGGCCCGTGCGCCTGCGGCAGGATCACCGGGTGGTCCAGGGGCGGGAGACGGCGGCGGCGGTGCGGTCGGCGCGCGGGAGCCGGGCGTGAGCGCGCACCGGCGCGCGCTGGTGGGGGCGGCGACCACCGGAGCGGTCCTGGCCGCCGGTGCGGCCGCCGCCACCACCGTGGCCGCAGCGTTCGCCCGGGCCGTGGTCACCCCCGCCCGGCACAAGCCGGACGACGTGGACGTCCTGCAGGTGGGGCCGCACCGCGTCGTGCTGGGCGTGAGCGCCGACACCGTCGTGCCCGGACGCTACGGCGTGTGGACCGACGGCGGCCGCAGCCACCTGCGCGTCGGTGACGTGCTGGAGGTCACCGGCGAGCGCGTCACCCGCGAGCTGCTGGGCGTGGACACCGGCACCGCGCGACCGGGCTCGGGGCGCTGGAACCAGTACTTCTTCGCCGGCACACCGCGCAGCGCGCTGGGGCTGGCGCACGAGGACGTCCTCGTCCCCTCCGAGGTGGGGGACCTGCCGGCCTGGCTGGTGCCCGCCGCCGAGCCGGCGGACACGTGGGCGGTGCTCGTGCACGGGCGCGGCGCCACCCGCGAGGAGGCGCTGCGGGCCCTGCCCCCGCTGCACGCCCTCGGCCTGACGTGCCTGGTGCCCGCCTACCGCAACGACGCCGACGGCCCGTCCTCGCCCGCGCGGCGCTACGGCCTCGGCGACACCGAGTGGCACGACGTCGAGGCCGCCTGCCGCTACGCCCTCGAGCGCGGTGCGCGACGGCTGGTCCTGGTGGGCTGGTCGATGGGCGGCGCGATCGTGCTGCAGCTGGTGGCCCGCTCCCCGGTGGCCGGGCACGTGGCCGCCGTGGTCCTCGACGGGCCGGTCCTCGACTGGCACGACGTGCTCGACCACCAGGCCCGCCGGCACCGCCTGCCCGTGCGGCTGGGCCGCTACGGCCTGGGTCTGCTGGGCCACCCGCTGGGCCGGCGCCTGGTCGGCCTGGACGGGCCGGTGGACCTGCGGCGCATGGACTGGGTGAGCCGGGCGCGCGAGCTGCACCTGCCGGTGCTGCTGCTGCACTCCGACGCCGACGACTACGTCCCCTCCGGTCCCTCCGCGCGGCTGGCCGAGGCGCGCCCGGACCTGGTGACGTTCGTTCGCAGCGGCACCGCCCGGCACACCAAGGAGTGGAACGTGGACCCGGCCGGCTGGGAGGACGCCGTGCGCCGGTTCCTGCGCACCCACCTCGACGGCGCCCCCGCACCGGGGCCGGGCTCCGGGCCGGAGCCGTCCGGGGTGTGAACGAGCCCGGGGCCCGCTCACCGGCGCCCGGCGGCGCGGTGCCGCCGGCCGTGCCCGGCTGCGGCTGCCCCGCCTGCGCCGAGCGGCCCGGCGGGCCCGGGGACGCCCCGGCTCCGGTGGTGCTGGTGCTGGTGGGCGCCGCGGGCAGCGGCAAGACGACGCTGCGCCGCGCCCTGCTGGAGCGCACCGGCGGTGCGCTGCCGGTGGTCAGCCTGGACGACCTGCGCCGCGAGCTGCGCGCCGCGGACGCGGCGGCGGGCCGGCCGGTGCGCGAGCTGCAGGGGTACTCGCTGCCCGCGGTGCGCCGCGCGCAGCGGCGCTGCCGGGCGCTGGCGGGGCTGGGCGCCGGCTACCTCGCCGACGCCACCCACCTGCGCCGCGCCGAGCGGGTGGTGCACGTGCGCGCCGCAGCGGCGGCGGGCCTGCCCGCGGAGGCGGTGCTGCTGCCGGACCTGCCGCTGGCGGAGCTGCTGCGCCGTGACGGGGCCCGCCCGCCGGACGAGCGGGTGCCGGCGGACGTGCTGGCCCGGCACGCGCACCGCCGCTCGCTGCTGACGGCCGCCGGCCTGCGCGCCGACGGGTTCACCGTCGTGCACGAGGTCGGGTGGGCGCGGTGCGGGGCCGCGGACGGCGAGGAGCGGGGGCACGTCGTGGGGGACGGGGAGCTCGTGGGACGCGAGGGGGTCGAAGGGCCGGTGGTGACGCCCGACGGGCGCTACCTCGTGGTGCGCGGGCGGCTGTGGCGCCGGTCGGACCCCTCGCTGCCCGAGGAGCGGCGCGCCGGGCTCGTGGCCGAGCTGATGGCGGCGCGGCGCGCCGAGGGCGCGGGGCTGCGCGCGCGGGACGACGCTGCGGTGTGCGCGGCGCGCGAACGCGTGCAGGCCGCGAAGGAGGCCCTCGGCGAGCGGGGACCGGTGTGGTGGTCCGACGGGGCTCCCGACCTCACCCGGCACCTGGTGCGCACCACGCCCTACGCCGACTGGTTCGCCGCGCTGGGGGGCGCAGGAGAGCCGGGTGCCCCTGCGTGAGCAGCGGCCCGGGCGGGTGCGGTCAGGACACCCCCGGCAGCCGGTGCCCCATCCGGTCGCGCTTGGTGCGCAGGTAGTGCGCGTTGTCGTCCGTCTCGGCGACCGGCAGGTCGCGGCGGGCCAGGACCGGCACGCCGTGACCGTGCAGCGCCTCCACCTTGACGGGGTTGTGCGTCATCAGCTCCACGTCCTGCACGCCGAGGTCGCGCAGGACGGCGGCCGCGCCGGTGTAGTCGCGCGCGTCCACGGGCAGCCCGAGGTCGAGGTTGGCCTCGACGGTGTCGCGGCCGCGCTCCTGCAGGGCGTAGGCGGCGATCTTCTCGGCCAGGCCGATGCCTCGGCCCTCCTGCCCTCGCAGGTAGAGCACGACCCCGCGCCCGCGCTCGGTGATCGCCGCGAGGGCGGCGTGCAGCTGGGGGCCGCAGTCGCAGCGCAACGAGCCGAGGACGTCGCCGGTGAGGCACTCGGAGTGCAGGCGCACCAGCACGTCGTGCCCGTCACCGATCTCCCCGGCGACCAGCGCGAGGTGCTCCACGCCGTCGGCCTGCCGGTACGCCACGGCCCGGAAGGTGCCGTGCACGGTGGGCAGGCGGGCCTCGGAGACCCGCACGACCGGCAGCGCCGGGTGCTGCGCCGCCGGGTGCGCGGCACCCGGCGCGGTGCGCTGGTCGGGCAGGCTCGCGCTGCCGGTCTCCTGGACCTCGGTCACGGGCGTCTCCTCGGGCCGGCCGCCGGGCGGCGGGCAACTGGTCGCGTCTTCAACGGGGATGGGCGCAGGGGTGTTCCCCGCCCCGGGCGGGCGTCAGGAGGCCGTCGCCACCCGCACCTGCCGCTTGACCCGGGCGAGCATCCCCGTCATGCCGCGCATCCGCAGCGGGCTCACCGCCTGCTCCAGGCCCAGGCGCGAGCACACGTCCGGCGGCAGGTCGAGGACCTCCGCGGCCGGCAGCCCCTCGAGCCCCTCGCGCAGCACCCCGGCGAACCCGCGGGTCGTCGGCGCCTCCGGCGGGGCCGAGACGTGCAGGTGCACCCGGGCGGTGTCGTCCACCTCGACGTTGACGAACACGGGGGACTGGCACTCGTCCACCCGCTCCAGCAGCTCGGGGTGGTCGGCCAGGTGCGGCGGCAGCGGCGGCAGCCCCTGGCTGAACTCCAGCAGCAGCTGCAGCCGCTCCTTCTCGGGCAGCGCCCGGAAGTCCTCCACGATCTCCGCCATCGCCGGCGGCAGGCCCGCGGTGGGGGAGAAGGGGTCCTCGTCCACGGTGCTCACCGGCGCACCGCCGGCGCCTCGCCCTTGTCCTCGCCCTTGACGACGGGAACCCGCACCGCGTTGCCCCACTCCGTCCAGGAGCCGTCGTAGTTGCGCACCGTGCCGAAGCCCAGCAGGTGCTGCAGCACGAACCAGGTGTGGCTGGAGCGCTCGCCGATGCGGCAGTAGGTGATGACGTCGTCGTCCGGCGACAGGCCCTTCTCCCGCTGGTAGATGGCCTCCAGCTCCTCGCGGGTGCGGAAGGTGCCGTCCTCGGCCGCCGCCCGCGCCCACGGCACGCTGTCGGCGCCGGGGATGTGCCCGCCGCGCACCGTGCCCTCCTCGGGGTAGTCGGGCATGTGGGTGCGCTCGCCGGTGTACTCCTGCGGGGAGCGCACGTCGACCAGCTTGCCGCCCAGGTGGGCCAGCACGTCGTCCTTGAACGCGCGGATCGAGCCGTCCTGCCGCTCGACCACGGGGTAGTCCGTCGCGGCGGGCTCGGGCGCCTCGGTGGTCATCGCGCGCCCCTCGGCGACCCACTTGGCGCGCCCGCCGTCCAGCAGCCGCACGTCCGGGTGCCCGAACAGGGTGAACACCCACAGCGCGTACGCGGCCCACCAGTTGTTCTTGTCGCCGTAGATCACCACGGTGTCCTCGCGCGAGATGCCCTTGCGGGACATCAGGGCGGCGAACCCCTCGCCGTCGACGTAGTCGCGGGTGACGGGGTCGTTCAGCTCGGTGTGCCAGTCGACCTTCACCGAGCCGGGCACGTGCCCGGTGTCCCACAGCAGGACGTCCTCGTCGCTCTCCACGACCTTCAGGCCCGGTTCGCCGAGGTGCTCGGCCAGCCAGGCGGTCGTGACGAGCTTCTCCGGGTGGGCGTAGGCGGCGAGCTTCGCATCGCCGTCGTGGGGCAGGGCCACTGTCGTCCTCCGTGCGGTGGGGGCGTCTCGCGTCCGGCGGGCCGCGCGCCCGCAGCAGCCCCAACAGCGCGCTGCGCGGTCGCGTTCCCGCCGTGCCGCGATCCTGCCAGACGCCCCGGACGCCGGACGCCGCCCGCCTCACTACCCTTGCCGGGGTGAGCCGATCCGAGGAGACGCCCGTGCAGCCCCAGGAGCGGACCTCGGCGGGCTCCCTGGCCGAGCGGGACCCCCGGGTGCCGCCGCAGCAGCTCGTCGCGGAGCTGGTGCCGCCGCCGCGCTTCTCCGGTGTGCGCTTCGCCAGCTACGTGCCCGCGCCCGACCAGCCCACCCAGGCCGAGGCCGTGGCCGCGATGAGCTCGTTCGGCGAGCGGGTCCTGGCCGGCGACGGGGGGTCGCGCGGCGGGCTGGCCGGGCTGTTCAAGCGGCGCAGCGCCCCGCGGGGCGCGCCCGGCGTGTACCTCGACGGCGGTTTCGGCGTCGGCAAGACCCACCTGCTGTCCTCGCTCTACCACCAGGTCGTCACCGAGGGCGGCCGCACGGCCGCCTACGGCACCTTCGTGGAGTACACCAACCTCGTCGGGGCGCTCGGCTTCCGCCAGGCCGTCGACGCGCTGGCCCCGCACGACCTGGTGTGCATCGACGAGTTCGAGCTCGACGACCCCGGCGACACGGTCCTGATGTCCCGGCTGATGCGCGAGCTGGTCGACCGCGACGTCAAGCTCGCCGCCACCTCCAACACGCTGCCCGGCGCGCTGGGGGAGGGCCGCTTCGCCGCCCAGGACTTCCAGCGCGAGATCCAGGCCCTGGCCGGGCAGTTCGCCGTGCAGCGCGTGGACGGCGAGGACTACCGCCACCGCGGCCTGCCCGCCGCCCCGGCCCCCCTGGACGACGCCGCCGTCGAGCGCGTCGCCGCCGCGACGCCGGGCGCCACCCTGGACGACTTCGACGCCGTCCTGGCGCACCTGGCCCGGGTGCACCCCAGCCGCTACGGAGCGATGGTCCGCGACACCCCCGCCGTGTGCCTGCGCGGGGTGAGCACCGTCTCCGACCAGATGGTGGGCCTGCGCCTGGTGGTGCTCGCCGACCGCCTCTACGACCGCGACATCCCCGTCGTGGCCTCCGGCGTCCCCTTCGACGCGGTGTTCACCGACGAGCTGCTGCACGGCGGCTACCGCAAGAAGTACCTGCGCGCGGTCTCCCGGCTGTCCGCCCTGGCGCGCGACGGGGCCGCCCTGGCCTGAAGCTCCGGCCGGGTCCCCGCCGCGCCGCCGGGACCGCGCGGCGGGGTCAGTCCCACTCGGTGGGCAGCGACGGGTCGCGGTGGTGCGCCAGCACCCGCACCAGCTCCTCGCGGGTGACCCGCGAGCCGGACAGCTCCGGCAGCTCGTCCAACCCGAACCAGCCGACCTCCAGCGTCTCCAGGTCCTGCGCGGCCACCGGCTCGCCCACCGGCCGGCACAGGAAGAACAGGTGGAACACCGACACCGGCAGCGGCGGTCGCTTGCCGCGCACGTCGCGCTCCCACACGGCGACCAGCTTCACCGGCTCCACCGGGTACCCGGTCTCCTCCAGCACCTCGCGCGCCGCGGCCTCCCCGGGCCGGTCGCCGGGGTCCACCCAGCCGCCGGGCAGCGACCACAGCCCGTCGCTGCGCTCGCGCAGCATCAGCAACCGCTCCCGCTCGTCGACCACGCCGGCGCGCACGTCCACCTTCGGGGTCGCGTACCCGGCGTCGCGGCCCAGGACCAGCCGCAGCTCCTCCACGCCCGTGTCGGACACGCTGGCCAGCAGCCCCGCCGCCAGGTCCGCGATCTGCCGGTAGCGGGCGGTGTCGTAGTCCTTGGTGGTGTCGCCCACCGAGTACGCCAGGCCGTCCTGGGCCAGCGCCGCCAGCCGCACCGCGGCCCGGCGCACCTCGTCGGCGCGCTCGCGCCCGCTCACGCGACGCGCAGCACGGCGACGCCCTCGCCGGCGAAGCGCGCCCCGCCGGCGCGCAGCTCGGGCGCCGCCGGGAACGCCGCCAGCACCTCGACGGGATCGCCGCCGACGGGCACGTCGTCACCGCCGCCGAGGGAGACGACCACCCGGTGCGAGCCGCGGTGCAGCACCAGCCACCCGTCACCGGTGTCCACCCGCACCGCGCTCAGGTCGGCGTCGCGCAGGTCCGCCACCTCGCGGCGCAGCCGCGTCAGGGTCCGGTACCACTCGAGCACCCGCGCGTGCTCCGGCTGCGCCACCTCGTCCCAGCGCAGCACCGAGCGCTCCCGCGTCGCCGGGTCCTGCGGGTCGGGCACGTCCTCCGCGCTCCAGCCGTGCTCGCCGAACTCCGAGCGCCGCCCGCGGCTGACCGCCTGCCCCAGCTCGGGGTCGGGGAAGGACGTGAAGAACTGCCACGGCGTCGAGGCGTTCCACTCCTCGCCCATGAACAGCATCGGGGTGAACGGCCCCAGCAGGTACAGCGCCGCCCCGGCCGCCAGGCGCGCCTCGCCCAGCAGGTGGCCGATGCGCTCGCCCACGGCGCGGTTGCCGACCTGGTCGTGGGTCTGCAGGTACCCCAGGAACGCGGTGCCGGGCACGCGCTCGCGGTCGACCCTCTTCCCCCACACCTCGCCGCGGAAGCTGGAGAACCGCCCGGCGTGGAAGAACGCCTCCTCGAACGTGGTCTTCAGCACCTCGGGGGAGCCGAAGTCGGCGTAGTACCCCTGGCGCTCGCCGGTCAGCAGCGCGTGCAGGGCGTGGTGCACGTCGTCGTCCCACTGCGCCGTCATGCCGAAGCCGCCCTCGGCGGTGGGGGTGACCATCGCCGCGTCGTTGAGGTCGGACTCGGCGACCAGCGACAGCGGCCGGCCGAGCTCGGCGGACAGCGCGGCGACCTCGTCGGCGAGCTGGGCGAGCACGTGGACGGGGGAGTCGTCGACGAGGGCGTGCACGGCGTCCAGGCGCAGCGCGTCGACGTGGAAGTCGCGGAACCAGCGCAACGCGTTGTCGCAGATCCAGCGGCGCACCTCCTGCGAGCCGGTGTCGTCGAGGTTGACCGCCGCACCCCACGGGGTGTCGTGCTTGTCGGTGAAGTACGGGCCGAACTCGGCCAGGTAGTTGCCGCTGGGGCCGAGGTGGTTGTAGACGCAGTCGAGCGCCACCGCCAGCCCCTTGCCGTGGCAGGCGTCCACGAACGCGGCGAACCCCTCCGGCCCGCCGTACTCGTGCTGCACCGCGTACGGGGCGACGCCGTCGTAGCCCCAGTTCCACGGCCCGTCCCAGGCGGAGACCGGCAGCACCTCCACGACCTGCACGCCGAGGTCCACGAGGTGGTCCAGCTTCGCGACCGCCGCGGCGAAGGTGCCCTCCGGCGTGAACGTGCCGACGTGCAGCTCGTAGAAGACCGCGCCGCGCACGTCGCGCCCCGCCCACCCGTCGTCGTCCCAGGCGAAGGTGGAGGGATCGACCACGGCGCTGGCGGCGTGCACGCCCTCCGGCTGCCAGCCCGAGCGCGGGTCGGGACGGGGGTCGCCACCGTCCAGGGAGAACGCGTAGCGCGTGCCGTGCCCGGCGCCCTCGGCGTCCGCGCTCCACCAGCCCTCGCGAGGGGATCCGCTGCGGCGCATCGCGTACCGCGTCGCGTCGTCCCCCGCGCCGACCACCAGGTCCACCCGCTGCGCCTGCGGCGCCCACACCCCGAACTCGCGCGTTCCCGCCATGGCCCCCACCCTGGCGCACGCGCGCCCGCGCGGCGACCCGTGGCGCCCCGGCGCCGCCGGACGGTCGTCCGGCGTTTGACATCCCGCAACCGTTCCCACGTAGGGTGTCGGGTCGTCCGGTGTCGACCGCACCGCCGGATGGCCGCACCGCACCGTGCTCGCGCCACCGGCCGCCGTCCACCCGGGACGCCCGGTGGTGACCCCCGGGTGGGGGAGGTCCCGCGCAGCCGGGACCGGCCACCCAGGCCCGCCGCACCGTCCGGCCGGGTGCGACGCAGCGCGCCCGAACGACCAGGAGGACCCGTGACCACGCAGACGACGGCAACGACGACAGGCCCGGCGGCAGAGCCCTCCGGCGCCGCCGAGCGCCCACAAGCGCGTGCGCTGGGGAGGCGGTCCGCGTGAGCGCCCCCACCGCCGGCTCCGGAGGCTCCACCCCCGACGGCACCACTGCGGCGCAGCCACCCGGCGGCGCCGCGGCGGCCCCGGCGGGGCGGGCGGCCGGCGTCCAGGCGCCCGTGTTCTGGGGCGCGGCGATCGCCGTGCTGGCGATCGCCTGCTGGATCCTCCTCGCCCCCGAGCAGGCGTCGTCCGTGATCTCCACGGCGGTGGGCTGGGTCGGTCAGTGGTTCGGCTGGTACTACGTGCTCTTCGCCACGGTCGTGCTCGTGTTCGTCGTGGTCCTGGCGCTGTCGCGCTACGGGCGCACCAAGCTCGGCCCGGAGCACTCCTCCCCGCACTTCAGCACCTTCGCCTGGGTGGCGATGCTGTTCGCCGCGGGCATCGGCACCGACCTGATGTTCTTCGCCGTGGCCGAGCCGGTGACGCAGTACCTGCAACCGCCGGTCGGCGAGGGCGGGACCGTCGCCGCCGCCCGGGAGGCGACCGTCTGGACGATGTTCCACTACGGCATCTCCGGCTGGGGCATGTACGCCCTCATGGGCATGGCCCTGGGGTACTTCTCCTACCGGATGAACCTCCCGCTGGCGATCCGCTCCGCGCTGTACCCGGTCTTCGGCCGCCGCGTCCACGGCGCCCTCGGCCACGGCATCGACATCGCGGCCATGCTGGGGACGATCTTCGGGGTGGCCACGTCGCTGGGCATCGCCGTCGTCCAGCTGAACTTCGGCCTGTTCGTGCTCTTCGGCGTCCCCGAGGGCCCGGCCGCGCAGATCGGGCTCATCGCCCTCGCCGTCGTCCTGGCCACGATCTCCGCCGTCACCGGCGTGGACCGCGGCATCAAGCTGCTGTCCCAGCTGAACGTCCTGCTCGCCGCCGGGCTCGTGCTGTTCGTGCTGGTGGCGGGCAAGACCACCCTGCTGCTCAACGGCTTCGTCATGAACGTCGGCGACTTCGTCAGCGGGTTCGGGTCCCTGACCATGGAGACCTTCGCCTGGACGAACCCGCAGGACTGGATGAACGGCTGGACGCTGTTCTTCTGGGCGTGGTGGGCGGCCTGGGCAGCCTTCGTCGGGATGTTCCTGGCCCGGATCTCCCGCGGCCGCACCATCCGCCAGTTCGTGCTCGGCAGCCTGACGATCCCGTTCGCGTACATCGTCATGTGGGTCTCGATCTTCGGGAACAGCGCCATCGAGGCCGTGCGCGACGGCGGCGCCGACTTCGGCGAGCTGACCGTGAACACCCCGGAGCGCGGTTTCTACACGCTGCTCATGGAGTACCCGGCGTTCACGTTCGTGGCCGGCCTCGCCACGGTCATCGGCCTGCTGTTCTACGTCACCTCCGCCGACTCCGGCGCGCTGATCATGGCGAACCTGTCCTCGCGCCTGCCGAGCCCGAACGCCGACGCCGGCAGCGGCCTGCGCGTGTTCTGGGCGGTGGTCACCGGCCTGCTCACCGTGGGGATGCTCCTGGTGGGCGGGGTGACCGCGCTGCAGAGCGCCACCGTGGTCATGGGCCTGCCGTTCACGTTCGTCATGCTGCTGGTCATGGTGGGGCTCTACAAGGCGCTGCGGGTCGAGGGCCTGCGCGACGTCAGCCGGGCCTCCAGCATGCCGGGCAGGTTGTCGGGGCGGACCTCGGGCGCACCCGGCCGGCGGGACGCGGACGCCTGGCGCCTGCGGCTGGGCCGCGCCATGGGGTACCCCGGTGAGGACGCCGCGCAGCGCCACCTCGACGAGGTCGTCCTGCCCGCCCTGGAGGAGGTCGCCCGCGAGATGACCGAGCGCGGCGTCACCGCCCGGGTGGGGTGGACCACCGACGCGTTCGGCGAGCGCTACGCCGAGCTGGCCGCCGACCTGCTGCAGGCGCAGCCGTTCTGCTACCGGGTGCACCGCGTCGACGTGCCGCTGCCGGTCTTCGCCCGCGACCACAGCCACCCCGGCCCGGTCGGTGCCGACGGCGAGGAGGCGTACTCCCGCCTGGAGGTCCACCTCGCCGAGGGCGGGCAGGGCTACGACGTCATGGGGTACACCCACTCGCAGCTCATCGACGACGTCATCGACCAGTACGAGCGCCACGTGGAGTGGCTGCGCCTGCAGCAGGACTCCAGCCGCCAGGCCAACTGACCACCCCTCCAGCAGCCCCAGCATCCCCCCAGCGAACCCGGGAGCCACCGTGCCGGAACTGTTCATCGACGCCTCCTGGCGCTCGGCCGCCGACGGCGGGCGCCGCGACGTCGTCAACCCCTACGACGGCGAGGTCTTCACCACGGTCGACGAGGCCGGCCCGGCCGACGCGGAGGCGGCCGTGCTCGCCGCGCGCCGCGCCTTCGACGCCGGTCCCTGGCCGCACACCCCCGTCGCCGAGCGCGCCGACCTGCTGCGCCGGGTCGCGGACCTGCTGCAGCGCGACCGCGAGGAGATCGCCCGCACCGAGACCCTCGACACCGGCAAGACGCTGGCGGAGAGCCGCATCGACGTCGACGACGTCACGGAGGTGTTCCGCTACTACGCCGAGCAGGCGCTCGTCGAGGTGGACCGCACCGTCGACGTCGGTCGCGACGACGTCGTCAGCCGCGTGCTGCACCACCCCGTGGGCGTGTGCACCCTCATCGCGCCGTGGAACTACCCGCTGCTGCAGATCTCGTGGAAGGTCGCCCCCGCGCTGGCGGCCGGCAACACCGTGGTCCTGAAGCCGAGCGAGGTCACCCCGCTGACCACGGTGCACCTGGTCCGGCTGCTGGAGGAGGCCGGTGCCCCGGCCGGTGTGGTGAACCTCGTGCTCGGGGCCGGCTCCGCGGTCGGGCCCGTGCTCACCGAGCACCCCGCCGTGGACCTGGTGTCCTTCACCGGTGGCCTGGACACCGGCCGCGCGATCCTGCGGGCCACCGCCGCCACGGTCAAGCGCACCACCGTCGAGCTGGGCGGCAAGAACCCGCACCTGGTGTTCGCCGACGCCGACCTGGACCGGGCGATCGACGCCGTGCTGACCGGTGTGTTCCTGCACGCCGGGCAGGTCTGCTCCGCCGGCACCCGGCTCATCGTCGAGGAGTCCATCGCCGACGCGCTCGTCGCCGGGGTCGCCGAGCGCGCTCGCCGCGTCAAGCTCGGCGACGGCATGGCCGAGGGCACCGAGTCCGGCCCGCTGGTCTCCGCCCAGCACCGCGACAAGGTCGAGGCGTACGTCCGGCTGGGCCTGGAGGAGGGGGCGACGCTGGTCACCGGCGGCCGCCGCCCCGACGCCCCCGAGCTCGCCCGCGGGTTCTTCTACGAACCGACGATCTTCGACGGCTGCGACCGTTCGATGCGCCTGGTGCAGGAGGAGACGTTCGGCCCCATCCTCACCGTGGAGCGGTTCACCACCGAGGAGGAGGCCGTGCGCCTCGGCAACGACACCGCCTACGGCCTGGCCGGGGGAGTCCAGACCGGGGACCCCGAGCGCGGTGAGCGCGTCGCCCGCGCCCTGCGGCACGGCACCGTGTGGATCAACGACTTCGGCCCCTACGTCCCGCAGGCCGAGTGGGGCGGGATGCGGATGTCCGGCAACGGCCGCGAGCTCGGCCCCGCCGGGCTGGCCGAGTACCGCGAGACCCAGCACGTGTGGCACAACACGCGGCCCGAGGCGGCCGCCTGGTTCAAGGGCTGACCCGTGCCGAGCGCAGCGCTGGACGCGTCGGTGGATCGAGGAGGAGAACGATGAGCACGACGACCCCGGTCGAGGAGTTCGACTACGTCATCGCGGGGGGTGGCACCGCGGGCTGCGTGGTCGCCGCCCGCCTGTCCGAGGACCCGTCGGTGACGGTGTGCCTGCTGGAGGCCGGCCCCAGCGACGTGGGTGACGAGAACATCCTCAAGCTCGCGGACTGGATGCACCTGCTGGACTCCGGCTACGACTGGGACTACCCCGTCGAGCCGCAGGAGAACGGCAACAGCTTCCTGCGCCACGCCCGCGCCAAGGTGCTGGGCGGTTGCTCGTCGCACAACTCCTGCATCGCGTTCCACCCGCCCGCCGAGGGCCTGGACGCGTGGGAGGCCATGGGCTGCACGGGCTGGGGCGCGAAGGACGTCCTGCCCCTGGTGCAGCGCCTGGAGAACAACGACGGCCCCGGTGACCACCACGGCCGCAGCGGCCCGGTGCGGCTGCGCACCGTCCCCCCGGTGGACCCGGCCGGTGTCGCGCTGCTGGAGGCGGCGGCCGCCGCCGGGCTGCCGACCGTGCGGTTCAACGAGGGCGCCACCGTCCGCAACGGCGCCGGCTGGTTCCAGATCAACGCGGGTGAGGACGGCACCCGCATGTCCAGCTCGCACGCCTACCTGCACCCGATCCTCGGTCAGCGCCCCAACCTCGAGGTCCGCACCGGGTACTGGGTGGAGAAGGTCGTCGTCGAGGCGGACGCCGACGGCGCCCACCGCGCCACCGGCGTGCAGTACATGGCGCCGGACCTCATCCACCACGGCACCGTCCGCGCCCGCCGCGAGGTCGTCGTCTCCGCCGGTGCCATCGACACCCCCAAGCTGCTGATGCTCTCCGGCATCGGCCAGGCGCAGCAGCTGCGCGAGTTCGGCCTGGACGTCCTCGTCGACTCGCCCGGCGTGGGGGAGAACCTCGACGACCACGTCGAGGGCCTGGTCTTCTGGGACGCCCTGCAGCCCATGGTGACCGCCTCGACGCAGTGGTGGGAGATCGGGCTGTTCGCCACCACCGTCGACGGCCTGGACGTGCCGGACCTGATGATGCACTACGGGTCGGTGCCGTTCGACCTCAACACCGTCCGGTGGGGCTACCCCACCACCGACAACGGCTTCTGCCTCACCCCGAACGTCACGCAGGGGAAGTCCCGCGGCACCGTGAAGCTGCGCTCGCGCGACTTCCGCGACCGCGCGCGGGTCGACCCGCGCTACTTCACCGACCCCGACGGCCACGACCTGCGGGTGATGACCGAGGGGATCCGCCTGGCCCGGCGCATCGTCGAGCAGGAGCCCATGGCGCCGTGGGCGGGGGCCGAGCTGGCCCCCGGCAAGGACGTCGTCACCGACGACGAGATCGCCGACTACGTCAAGAAGACCCACAACACCGTCTACCACCCGGCGTGCACCGCGCGGATGGGCGCCGAGGACGACCGCATGGCCGTGGTCGACCCGCGCCTGCGGGTCAAGGGCGTGCGCGGCCTGCGCGTCGCCGACGGCTCGATCATGCCGTTCCTCGGGGCGGTGAACCCGAACATCACCACCATGGCGATCGGCGAGAAGTGCGCCGACATGCTGAAGGAGGACGCCCGCTGACACGTGCGCCCGGGCGCGGCTCGCCGCGCCCGGGCGCACGGTCCGGCGGACCGCGCGACCCTCAGGCGGTGAGGTGCCGGGTCAGGTCGTCCAGCACCCGCACCGCACCGCTGTAGCCCAGCCCGAGGAACCACGTCTCGTCGTCCACGCGCTGCGCCCGGCCCTGCGCCACCGCCGGGATCGTGCCCCACAGGGGACCGGCGAGCACGGCGGCCTCCTCGGTCGCCTCCACCGGCCCGTAGCTGGTGTAGAACAACCGGTCCCCGTCGGCCCGGGTGATGGTCTCCGCCGAGACCTCCACGGCCAGGTCGTCCACGTCCTGCTCCGCCGGGCGGGGCAGGCCCGCGTCGTCGAGCACGACCCCGATGAACGACAGGTTCCCGTACAGCCGGATGCGTCCCGGCATGAACCGCACCAGCGAGATCGTCGGCGCGGTGGCGCCCACCGCCGCGCGCAGCGCGTCCGCGCGCGCCTGGTGGTCCGCCAGCAACGCCTCGGCCTCGCCGCGCACCCCGAGGGCGTCGCCCGCCAGCAGGAGGTTCTCCTTCCACGGGAACCCCGGGCGGTAGCTGAGGACGGTGGGAGCGATCTGCGACAGCTGCGGGTGCAGCTCCTCCACCCGCAGCGCGCTGCCGAGCACCAGGTCCGGCCGCAGCGCCGCGACGGCCTCCAGGTCGATCTGGTCCAGCGGTCCCACGGTGGCGACCTGGCCGACGACCTGCTCGGCGAGGTAGGAGGGCAGTCCGGTCTGCCCGGCGGTGGTGCCCATGCCCACCGGTGTCACCCCGAGCGAGAGCACCGCGTCCAGCTCGCCGGTGTCCAGCACGACCACGCGCTGCGGGCGCCGCTCGATCGTCGTGCTGCCGGCGGCGTGCACGAGGGTGCGCGGGAACTCCCCGTCGGGCGCCCCGGAGCCCAGGGCGGCCGTGGCGGTGTCGGCCGTGCGGAAGGCGGACCCGCCCTGCGCGACGTCGGCGGTGGTCGCAGCGGGTGCGGGGGAGCCGCTCGCGCCGGCTCCGCAGCCGGTCAGCAGGGCGAGCAGGGACGCGGCCCCGCCGGCGGCGACGGCGCGGCGCGACGGGAGCGGGCTGAGGGGGACCTGGGTGGACACGTAGGGAAGGATAGCCTCACCACACATCCCGCCCGTCCGCGGCGGGGGGGGGGGGGG
>NZ_JBBBEM010000106.1:0-48072 GCF_037154035.1 Kineococcus sp. G2
CGGCGCTCAGCCCTCGCGCACCAGGAGGGCCACCGGCAGCGCGCCCAGCACGTCGGCCACCCGCACGGCCCCGCCCTGCACCGTCGCCCCGGTGAAGGCGTCGCGCCACGTGCCCTCCGGCAGGGACAGCGTGTGCTCGCCCCAGCCGCCGTGCCGCTCCAGCGAGACGGGCAGCCGGGTCGTCACGGCGATCGCCCCCGGCGTGCCGACGGGACCGCGGGCGAACGCCAGCACGTTGCCCGTCGTGGTCGGGACGGGGGAGTAGCCGGCCTCCTCGCCGGTGAACCACTCGGGGTGCTCCCGGCGCACCCGCAGCGTGCGGGAGACGACGAGCAGCTTCTCGTCGGACAGGTCCGCCGGGGCGGAGCCGTCGTCCAGAGCCGCCAGCCGGCGGGAGCGCTCGGCGTAGTCCACCGGGCGCCGGTTGTCCGGGTCCACCAGCGAGAGGTCCACCAGCTCGCTGCCCTGGTAGACGTCCGGCACGCCCGGCATCGCCAGCTGCACGAACTTCTGCCCCAGCACCGCCACCCGGGCGGCACCGGCGGTGGACGTCACGAACTCGCGCACCGCGGCGAGGACGTCCTCGTCGCCCAGCACGCCGGTGGCGAAGCGCTCCACCGCGGCCTCGTACGCCTCGTTCGGCGCGGTCCAGGTGGTGTGGTCCTTCGCCTCGCGCGTCGCCTTCTGCAGGTAGCCCAGCAACCGCTCGGCGCTGATCGGCCCCTCGTCGCCCCAGGTGCCGAAGACCGTCTGCCACACCAGGAGCTCGGTGCGCGCGTCCAGCTCGGCGTCGCGGTGGCCGGTGGCCAGCTCCCGCCAGCGCGTCAGCGCCGCGCCCCACTCCTCGGTGTGCTCGGACAGCACCGAGATGCGCGCCCGCACGTCCTCGCTGCGCTTGGTGTCGTGCGTGGACAGGGTCGTCATCGCCGCCGGCCACTCGCGCGCCAGGGTGCCGCAGAAGGAGTGGAACTCCTCCGGCGAGGTGCCGAAGCGGGTGGGGTCCCCGCCGACCTCGTTGAGCGAGGACAGCCGGAACCAGCGGTAGAACGCGGTGTCCTCGATGCCCTTGGCCATCACCGGACCGCACGTCTGCTGGAACCGGACGACGAACTCGGCCACCCGCGTGTCGTCGCGGCGCCCGGCCCGCCCCAGAGCCAGGTCCACCACCACCTGCAGGGTGTCGTGGCGCTCCTCCGGCAGGTGCGCGCGGGCGTGCGCGGCCGCTTCCTCCACGACCCGCACGGCCTCCGCCGGGGCCTGCTCGCCGGGCACGACGTAGGCGCGGTACTGGTGGAAGGCCACCAGCAGCTCCACGACGCACTCGTGCAGGCCGCGGCGGGTGTGGTCGCGCAGGTCGACGTCGTCGTGGCAGATGCCCGACAGCAGGTCCACCAGCCGGTGGACCTCGGCGTACAGGCCGTGCTCGACGACCTCCCGCTTGGCGTGGTCCACGACCGCCTGGAACGTGCCGGTCTCGCCGGTGAGCGCCGTGTACTGCTCGGTCAGCGGCTCGGCCCCCGCGGGGTCCAGGAACAGCCCGCCCACCCGCTGCAGGGCGTCGTAGCCGGTCGTGCCCGCGCACGCCCAGTCCGCCGGCAGCTGCTCCTCGCCCTCGAGGATCTTCTCCACGACCACCCACGCGCTGCCGTCGCCGGTGGCGTCCGACGTGGCCTCCGCCAGCCACCGCAGGTACCCGCGGGGGTCGGCCAGGCCGTCGGGGTGGTCGATGCGCAGGCCCTGCAGGTCCCCGCGCCCGACCAGCTCCAGCAGCAGCGCGTGCGAGGCGTCGAACACCTCCCGGTCCTCCACGCGGATCGCCGCCAGGGTGTCCACGTCGAAGAAGCGCCGGTAGTTCAGCTCCTCGTCGGCGACCCGCCAGTGCGCCAGCCGGTACCACTGGCGGTCCACCAGCTCGGCCAGCGGCAGGTCCTCGGTGCCGGGCCGCACGGGGAAGACGTGGTCGTAGTAGCGCAGCACCCGCTCCTCGCCCTCGGGCGTGGACCGCGTGTCCAGGCTGAGCTCACCGGCGGCCAGCACCTGCCCGATGCGGCTGCCCAGCACCGCCATGAGGATCGCGCGGTCGGGCACCGACCAGTCCACGTCGAACCAGCGCGCGTAGGGCGAGCGCGGTCCCTCCTTCAGGACCGACCACAGCTGCGCGTTCTCGTGCGCCGGGGTGGGCACGGCCATGTGGTTGGGCACCACGTCGGCGACGGCGGCCAGTCCCGCGTCGCGCAGGGCGCTCACCAGGCGGTCGAACCCGGCGCGGCCGCCCGCCTCCTCGTTCAGCCGGGAGTGGTCCACCACGTCGTAGCCGTGGGTGGAGCCCTTCGCCGGCGCCAGCACCGGCGAGAGGTAGGCGTGCGAGACGCCCAGGCGCTGCAGGTGCCCGGCCTGCGCGGCGGCGTCGTCGAAGGTGAACGCCGGCTGCACCTGGAAGCGGTAGGTGCCGGTGGGCACCACGGCCGGTCGGTAGGTCTCCCGGCTCACTTCTCCCCCAGCGGTTCGCGGGCCAGCACCAGCATGGAGCGGCCGGCCACGGGCAGCTTCGTGCCCGGCGAGAACGCCGACTCCTCGGTGAAGATGGACACCACGCCCACCTGGTCGTCGGCGGTGTCCAGGCGCACGTGCCAGTCGTCGCCGTACGCCTTCTCCGGCAGCGTGAACTCCACAGGCTCGTGCCACGGGTTGTACATGATGAGGAAGGAGTCGCCGACGATGCGCTCCCCGCGGCGGTCCGGCTCGGGGATGGCCTCGCCGTTCAGGAAGATCATGACGCTGCGGTTGGCCGCGTCGGACCAGTCCTCGTCGGTCATCTCGGTGCCGTCGGCGACGAACCACTCGATGTCGCCGATCTTGCTCTCCCCGCCGTGGCCGGCGTCACCGGCGAAGAAGCGACGGCGCTGGAACACCGGCTCGGTGCGGCGCAGCTCGACCACCCGCCGCGTGAACTCCAGCAGCTCCTGCTGCGCCGGCGACAGGTCCCAGTCCATCCAGGCCAGCTCGTTGTCCTGGCAGTAGACGTTGTTGTTGCCCTGCTGGGTGCGACCCAGCTCGTCGCCGTGCAGGATCATCGGCACGCCCTGGCTCAGCAGCAGCGTGGTGAGCAGGTTGCGGTGCTGGCGGGCGCGCAGCGCCACGATCTCCGGGTCGTCGGTGGGACCCTCGACGCCGCAGTTCCAGGACCGGTTGTGGCTCTCGCCGTCCGCCCCGCCCTCGCCGTTGGCCTCGTTGTGCTTCTCGTTGTACGAGACGAGGTCGCGCATGGTGAAGCCGTCGTGGGCGGTGACGAAGTTGATGCTGGCGATGGGCTTGCGCCCGGAGTGCTCGTACAGGTCCGAGGAACCGGTGATGCGGCTGGCGAACTCCCCGAGCGTGCCGGGCTCGCCGCGCCAGAAGTCGCGCACGGTGTCGCGGTAGCGCCCGTTCCACTCCGTCCACAGCGCGGGGAACCCGCCGACCTGGTAGCCCCCCTCGCCGACGTCCCACGGTTCGGCGATGAGCTTGACCTGCGAGACGACCGGGTCCTGCTGCACCAGGTCGAAGAAGGCGCTGAGGCGGTCCACCTCGTGGAACTGCCGCGCCAGCGTCGCCGCCAGGTCGAAGCGGAAGCCGTCCACGTGCATGTCCGTGACCCAGTAGCGCAGCGAGTCCATGATCAGCTGCAGGACGTGCGGGGAGCGCATCAGCAGGCTGTTGCCCGTGCCGGTCGTGTCGAAGTAGTGCTTCTGGTCGCCGTCGACCAGGCGGTAGTAGGCCTGGTTGTCGATCCCGCGGAAGCACAGGGTCGGGCCCATGTGGTTGCCCTCGGCGGTGTGGTTGTAGACCACGTCGAGGATGACCTCGATGTTCGCCTCGTGCAGCGCCCGCACCATCGACTTGAACTCCTGCACCTGCTGACCGCGCTGGCCGGTGGAGGAGTAGGCGTTGTGCGGGGCGAAGAAGCCGATGGTGTTGTAGCCCCAGTAGTTCGACAGGCCCTTGTCGACCAGGTGGGTGTCCTGCACGAACTGGTGCACCGGCATCAGCTCCACGGCCGTCACCCCCAGCGAGGTGAGGTGCTCGATCATGGCGGGGTGCGCCATGCCGGCGTACGTGCCGCGGATCTCCTCGGGGATGTCCGGGTGCAGCTGGGTCAGGCCCTTCACGTGGGCCTCGTAGATCACCGACTCGTGGTACTCGTGGCCCGGGTGGCGGTCGTTGCCCCAGTCGAAGAAGGGGTTGACGACGACCGAGAGCATGGTGTGCCCCAGGCTGTCGTCGTCGTTGACGACGGTGTTGTCGTCGAAGCGGTACGAGAAGAGCGACTCGTCGCCGTCGACCTGACCCTCGATCGCCTTCGCGTACGGGTCCAGCAGCAGCTTCTCCGGCTGGCAGCGCGCCCCGCTCTCGGGGTGGAAGGGACCGTGCACCCGGTAGCCGTAGCGCTGCCCGGGCATGACCGAGGGCAGGTAGGCGTGCCAGACGAAGCCGTCCATCTCGGGCAGGTCGATCCGCTGCTCACTGCCGTCCTCACCGATGAGGCAGAGCTCGACGCGCTCCGCGACCTCGGAGAACAGGGCGAAGTTGGTCCCCGCCCCGTCGTAGGTGGCGCCCAGGGGGTAGGGCCGTCCGGGCCAGATCTGCATGGCGGGTCCTTCCACTGCCTAGCTCGTGCGCACCTCGTGCGCGGTCGACGGTCATCATGTCCGCTCGGGGCGCAGCTCACACCCCGACCGGCGGTGGCGGCGCGTGCGCCGCGGCCGGCACCGCCCGCGCGGCTACCCTGCGGCGGTGCCCGAAGACCCCTCCCGGCCCGCGGGCGCCCACCCCCGCCCCTCCGCCTCCGCGGCCGCCTCCGTCGCGAGCTCGGCCGTCCGCTCCGCGGCGGCCTCCGCCGCCCGCTCCGGGCGGGTGCGCGGCGCGCTGAGCACCACCCGCGAGCTGGTCGCCGGCACGGTCGGCGCCTGCCTGCGCTTCCGGATCACCGGCCTGGCCGCGGAGGGGGGCTTCTTCGCCCTGCTGTCCCTGCCGCCGCTCGTCTTCGGCCTCGTCGCCAGCCTCGGCTACGTCGGGCGCTGGCTGGGGCGCGACGAGGTCACCGCCGCCCGCGAGCAGCTGACCCGCCTGACGGAGGCCTTCTTCACGCCGGAGGCCATCGACGAGGTGCTCCTGCCCACCTTCGACTCGGTGACCACCGCGGGACGGGCCGACCTGACGCTCCTGGCCTTCGGGTTCAGCGTCTGGTCCGGCTCGCGCGCCCTCAACGTGTACGTGGACACCATCTCGATCATGTACGGCCTGGGGGGCCACCGCGGCATCGTGCGCACCCGGCTGCTGTCGCTGGGCACCTACCTGGCGGGCCTGCTGGCCGCGGTGGTCGTCCTGCCGCTGCTCCTGGTGGGCCCGCGCGTCGTGGGGCGCTGGTTGCCGCCGGAGCTCGCCGTGCTCTCGCGCGGCTACTGGCCCGTGGTGCTGCTGCTGTCGGTGTTCTGCCTGGCGACGCTCTACCACCTGGCCACGCCCGTGCGCAGCCGCTGGTGGCGCGACCTGCCCGGCGCCGTCCTGGCGCTGCTGCTGTGGCTGGTGGCGTCCTCGCTGCTGCGCCCGCTGCTGTCGGCCTCCGTCGGGGGCACCTCCACCTCGATCTACGGGCCCCTGGCCGCGCCGATCGTGGTGCTCGTCTGGTTCTACGTGCTGGCGATCGCCGTGCTCGCCGGGGCGGCCCTGAACGCCGCGGCGGACCGGGTGTGGCCCGACCCCGGCAAGGCGGCCGCGCGCGAGGCGGCGCGCGCCGAGGCGGTCGAACGGCGCCGCTGGGTGCCGTGAGGGCGGACCCGGCCGGGCGGGCGCGGCCGCTGGGGGCTCCGGACGCGACGAAGGCCCGGTACCTGTCGGTACCGGGCCTTCGATCGAGGGAGTGGGCGATACTGGGATCGAACCAGTGACCTCTTCCGTGTCAGGGAAGCGCGCTACCGCTGCGCCAATCGCCCTCGAGCGCACCGGGAGCTACCCGATGAGCTGTGAGGTGGAGACGGGATTCGAACCCGTGTGGACGGCTTTGCAGGCCGCTGCCTAACCTCTCGGCCACTCCACCGCGAGGCTCGCGCCTGTGAGCCGGCCTCCGAGCGGACGACGGGACTCGAACCCGCGACCCTCACCTTGGCAAGGTGATGCGCTACCAACTGCGCTACGTCCGCATGCCTGCGGTTTCCCGCCCTTCCGGCCGGTTCCCCGTGACGTCGTAGACAGTAGCCGACGGCTGCGGGTGCAGTCCAACCGCCCCTGTGCGGCGTGTTCACCCGCCGTTCGCCCGGGCGCGGGGGGCGGGGGAGGAGGCGGACGCGCCAAGGGCCCGCCCCCGGCGTCGGTGCCGGGTGCGGGCCCCTGGTGCGAGCGTCGCGCTCGTCGCTGCTGGTCAGGCGGTCAGCCGGGCGATCAGGTCGTCCAGGTCCAGGTGACGCGCCTCGCGCCCCGGCGGCACGAGGGCCTCTGCCCGGCGCAGGAAGCGCCGGACGTCCGCCTCGTCCGCCTCCAGTTCCGCGTTGCCGTCCGGGGACGACAGGCGGAGCAGGACGCGCGGGCGACCCTCGGGGGAGTCGGTGCACGGGCGCACCTGCACGTCGCCGTCCCCGGCGGGTGCGGTGAGCCCCTCCCTCAGCAGGTCGCGCGCGAAGACCCACTCCACGTCCGCGTCACCCCCGCGGAAGACCGCGTGGATGGCGAAGGGGTCGTCAGCCCCGTAGTGCAGGCTGGCGGGGACGGGGAGCCCGGGCCCGCTGGTGGTGCGTAGGCGCAGCGACACGTCGACGTCGACCTCGGTCTTGCGGTGCGGCAGTGCAGGCACGTCGACCTCCGTGTGCTCATGGCCGCTGACGGGCTACAGCGACCGTGCTGAGGAGTTTCCCACCGATCCGGCGTCCCAAACACCCGGACGGCGCAACTGGGACGCGTCCCGTCCACGTTCTCGCCCCCCGGGGGCCGCGGGCGCGTCGCCGGACCCGGCCCGGGAGCGTTCGCGGCGCCTCGCGCGTTGGGGGGTCGACGGACGGCTCCCCGGCGGCGGGGGCGGACGAGGAGGAGCGGGTGCGCGTGACGGCGGACGGTCGGCAGGGCCGCGCGGGCGGTGGGGACGCGGGCGGTGGGGACGGGGCCGAGCGCGTGCCGCCGCCCGGCCCCTTCGCCCCGCCCCGCGGGGGTGAGCGGCGCGGCGCGGACGGGCCGGTGCCCGCGGCCAGGGTCGGCGGCACGCCGCGGACGGGTGCGCCGGCCCACGCGGACGCGCCCGCGGGCCCCGGCGACCCGCTGCCGCCCCGCCACCGGCGCGCGGCGCACCTGCGGGCCGCCCTGCGCCGTCGCCGCGAGCGCCTGCGGGCCGACGCCCACGCCGACCGCGCCTACCGCACCGCCGTCGCGGTGGTCGGCACCGCGGTGACGCTCGTGGGTCTGCTCATGGTCCCGCTGCCCGGGCCGGGCTGGCTCGTCGTCTTCCTGGGCCTGGCGATCCTCGGCACCGAGTTCGCCACCGCCCGGCGCGTGCACCGCTTCGCGCACCGCCAGGTCCACCGCTGGACGCAGTGGATCGCCCGGCGCTCGTGGGGCGCTCGCACCGGCCTGGGGGTGGGCGCGGCGCTGGCGGCGGGAGCCGCGGTGTGGGGCTACCTGGCCTGGCAGGGGGTGCCCACCTGGAGCCCCGAGGTGGTCACCGCGCAGCTGACCCGCCTGCCGGGCCTGTGAACGCCGCACCCGTGGGGGAGGTCGTGAGCACCCCCGGGGACGCGGTATGGTTCTTCCACCGGTCGCGGTCAGCGGTCGCACCGGGCGATTAGCTCAGCGGGAGAGCACCTCGTTCACACCGAGGGGGTCACTGGTTCGATCCCAGTATCGCCCACACCAGCACCACCAGGAGCAGCGCGTGCAGAGCCCCGGAGTCGTCGACGCCGGGGCTCTCGTCGTTCAGATCGCCGTCTTCCCCGTGAAGTCCGTCGCCGGCCTGCTCCCGGCGTCCGTCGAGGTCGGCCCCGAGGGCCTGGCCGGGGACCGCGGGTTCGTGCTGACCGCCGACGGCGAGCCCCTGCGGGCGAAGACCGCTCCGCGGCTGCGCGAGCTGGAGCTCTCCGGTCCACCGCACGCACCCCTGGTGCGCGCCCCGGGCGCCGCCCCCGGCGACCTGCGGGCCGTGGCCCGCTTCCTCGGCGTCGACGGGCCCGTCCAGCTCCAGCCCGCCCCCGGGGGCGCGCGCCAGGTCGCCGCCGTGCACGTGGTGACCACCACGGACCGCGACGCGCCCGGCGCTGGCGACTCCTCGCGGGCGAACCTCCTCCTGCGGCCCACCGCCGCGGCGCTCCCGCCCGCCGCGCAGCTCGCCGGGGCCCTGCTGGAGGTCGGGCCGGTGCTGCTGCGGCTGGGGAGCCCGCCGCGCCACTGCGCCGGGTCCTTCGCCGAGGTGCTGCGCGGCGGGACCGTGCGCACCGGCGACGCGGCGCGGCTGCGGGCGCGTGCCGACGGCCCGGGCGGGGCTCCCGGCTAGAGTCGCGGGCGTGGGGGAGCCCCCACGCCCCTGACCGACGACCCCCGGAGGCGCGCAGTGTCCGCCCAGCTCACCGTCACCCGTTCCGGCGCCTCGGCGCCCGCGACGACGGTGCAGGTCGAGGCCGGCACGACCGCCGGCGAGCTGTTCGCCGACGACCGCGACGTCGTCGTCGCCCGCGTCAACGGCGAGCTGCGGGACCTCACGCACCCGCTGGCCGACGGCGACGAGGTCGAGGGGGTGCTCACCTCCTCCGAGGACGGCCTGGCGGTGCTGCGCCACTCCGCCGCGCACGTCGTGGCGCAGGCGGTCCAGCAGCACTTCCCCGACGCGAAGCTGGGCATCGGCCCGCCGATCCGCGACGGCTTCTACTACGACTTCGACGTCGAGCGCCCCTTCACGCCCGAGGACCTGAAGACCCTCGAGAAGACCGCGCAGCGCATCGTGAAGGAGGGGCAGCGCTTCGTCCGCCGCGTCGTCACCGACGACGAGGCGCGCGCCGAGCTGGCCGGTGAGCCGTACAAGCTCGAGCTCATCGGGCTGAAGTCGGCGGCCGGCGGTGACGCGGCCGACGCGGCCGAGGGCGCCGGCGTGGAGGTCGGTGCCGGAGAGCTGACGATCTACGACAACGTCCGCCGCGACGGCACCGTGGCCTGGAAGGACCTGTGCCGCGGGCCGCACCTGCCGAGCACCCGCCTGGTCGGCCACGGGTTCAGCCTGCTGCGCTCGGCGGCCGCGTACTGGCGCGGCAGCGAGAAGAACCCCCAGCTGCAGCGGGTGTACGGCACCGCCTGGCCCAGCAGGGACGAGCTGAAGGCCTACCAGGAGCGCCTGGCGGAGGCGGAGCGCCGCGACCACCGGCGCCTGGGCACCGAGCTGGACCTGTTCTCCTTCCCCGACGAGATCGGCTCCGGTCTGGTGGTCTTCCACCCCAAGGGCGGCGTGGTCAAGCGCGAGATGGAGGACTACGTCCGCCGCCGGCACGTCGAGGAGGGCTTCGACTACGTCGGAACCCCGCACATCTCCAAGGGCGGCCTCTTCGAGACCTCCGGGCACCTGCCGTACTACGAGGACACGATGTTCCCGGCGATGGAGCTGGAGAACAGCAAGTACTACCTCAAGGCCATGAACTGCCCCATGCACAACCTGATCTTCCGCTCGAGGGGGCGGTCCTACCGGGAGCTGCCGCTGCGGCTCTTCGAGTTCGGCACCGTCTACCGCTACGAGAAGAGCGGGGTCGTGCACGGGCTCACGCGCGTCCGCGGCCTGACCCAGGACGACTCGCACAGCTACGTGACCCCGGAGCAGGCGCCGGGGGAGATCAAGCACCTGCTCGACTTCGTGCTCGGACTGCTGAAGGACTTCGGCCTCGACGACTACTACCTGGAGCTGTCGACCCGGGGGGACTCCGAGAAGTTCATCGGCTCCGACGAGGAGTGGGAGCGGGCCACCGCCGTCCTCGAGGCCGCCGCCCGCGAGACCGGTCTGGAGCTGGTCGCCGACCCGGGCGGAGCCGCGTTCTACGGACCCAAGATCTCCGTGCAGGCCAAGGACGCCATCGGCCGCACCTGGCAGATGTCGACCATCCAGTACGACTTCAACCAGCCGGCGCGCTTCGGGCTGGAGTACACCGCCGCCGACGGCACCAAGCAGCAGCCGGTGATGATCCACTCCGCGAAGTTCGGCTCGCTGGAGCGGTTCTTCGGCGTCCTGGTCGAGCACTACGCCGGCGCCTTCCCGCCCTGGCTGGCGCCCGTGCAGGTCGTGGGCGTGCCCGTCGCCGACGCGCACGTGCCGCACCTGCAGGAGGTCGCCGCGAAGCTGCGCGAGCGCGGGATCCGCGTGGAGGTCGACGTCTCCGACGACCGGATGCCCAAGAAGATCCGCACCTGGACCAAGCAGAAGGTGCCGTTCCTCCTCATCGCCGGTGCCGAGGACGTCGAGGCGGGGGCGGTCTCCTTCCGCTACCGCGACGGCAGCCAGGAGAACGGCGTGCCCGTGGACGAGGCCGTGGCGAAGGTCGTGGACGCCGTCGAGCGACGCGTGCAGGTCTGATGACGGGCGTGGACGGACCGGTGCACGCAGAACCCGCCGACGGCCTGCCCGGCGACCCCGACGGGTTCGAGCGGCTGTGGACGCCGCACCGCATGGCCTACGTCCGGGGTGAGCGCAAACCCGCCGACCCCGACGACGCCCAGCAGTGCCCCTTCTGCCGCGCGCAGTCGGGCCCGGACGAGGACGGCCTCGTGGTGCACCGCGGCGAACGGGTGTTCGTCGTGCTGAACCTCTTCCCGTACAACCCCGGCCACCTGCTGGTGTGCCCCTACCGGCACGTGTCCTCCTACGTCGACCTCGACGCCGCCGAGCTGGCCGAGTTCAGCGCGCTCACCCGAGCGGCGCTCGCCACCCTGCGGGCCGCCTCGAACCCCGCCGGGTTCAACGTCGGCATGAACCAGGGCGCCGTCGCCGGGGCGGGCATCGCCGCCCACCTGCACCAGCACGTCGTGCCCCGCTGGGCCGGTGACGCGAACTTCCTGCCGGTGGTCGCGCGCACCAAGGCCCTGCCGGAGCTGCTGGAGGACACCCGCCGGCGCCTGGCCGAGGCGTGGACGACCGCCGGCCCGGCCGCCGCGGCCGGCGGCGAGGGCTGAGGCGTGCTCGGTCGCAACGCCCGCGCCTTCGCCGGGCGCATCTTCACCCCTCCCGCGAGGCTGCTGCTGCGCCTGGGCGTCGGTCCCGACGCGGTGACGATCGCCGGCACGGCCGGCGTCCTCGTCAGCGCCCTGGTGCTGTACCCGCTGGGGGAGCTGTTCTGGGGGTCCATCGCGGTGACCTTCTTCGTCCTGTCCGACACCGTCGACGGGATCATGGCGCGCACCCTGGGCCGCACGGGCCGCTGGGGCGCCTACCTGGACTCCACCCTGGACCGCTTCGGCGACGCCGCCGTCTTCGGCGGTCTCGTCCTGTGGTTCGCCCGCGGCGGCGACTCGCCGCTCACGGCCGGGCTGGCGCTGCTGTGCCTGGTGCTGGGCAGCCTCGTCTCCTACGCCAAGGCGCGCGCCGAGGGCCTGGGGTTCACCGCGGACGTCGGCATCGCCGAGCGCTCCGACCGGCTCGTCGCCGTCCTCGCCGCCACCGCGCTCGTCGGACTCGGCGTGCCGCGGCCGTTCCTGACCGTCGTGCTGGCGCTGCTCGCCGTGGCCAGCCTCGTCACGGTCGTCCAGCGCATGGCCGAGGTGCGCCGCCAGGCGCTGGCCGCCGCGGACGCCTCCCCGCCCCGCGCGTGAGCGGCGACCCCGCCGCCACCGCCTTCCGCCTGGCGTGGCGGCTGGCGCGCGCGGTGCCCGAGCCGGTGGCGCTGACGCTGGCCGAGCGGGCCGCGGACCGGGTGCACGCCCGCGGCGGCGCCCGGGTGGAGCAGCTGCGGGACAACCTGCGCCGTGCCCGGCCGCTGGCGAGCCCCGCGGAGCTGGACGCCCTGGTGCGCCAGGGCCTGCGCGCCTACGCCCGCTACTGGTGCGACGTGTTCCGGCTGCCCGCGTGGACGCGGGAGCGGACCGTCGGCACCGTGCGCACCCTCGGGATGGAGCCGATGCGCGAGCACCTGCGCTCCGGCCGCGGCGTCGTGGCGTTCCTCGGCCACCTCGGCAACTGGGACCACGCCGCCGCGTGGTCGGCCACCGAGCTCACCGGCGTCGTCACCGTCGCCGAGCGGCTGCGCCCCGAGGCGGTCTTCACCGAGTTCCTCTCCTTCCGCCGCCGCCTGGGCATGGAGGTCCTGCCCCTGGGGGACCCGGGAACCTTCCCCGCCCTCGTGCGCCGTGCCCGCGCCGGGGCCCTCGTGCCGCTGCTCGCCGACCGCGACCTGTCCGGCAGCGGGGTGCCGGTGCGCTTCCTCGGCGAGGAGGTGCCCATGGCCGCCGGCCCGGCGATGCTCGCCCTCGCCTCGGGCGCGGCGCTGTTCCCCGTCTCCGTCTGGTACGACGGCCCGCCGGGGCGACCGCGCACCCTCGTGCTCGAGGTGGGCGAGGAGGTCCACGCACCTCCTCGGGATCCCGCCCGCAGCGCCCGCGAGCAGCGCGCCGCCGCGGTGGGGGCCATGACGCAGGCCTGCGCGGACGTGCTGGCGGAGGCGGTGCGCGCGCACCCGAGCGACTGGCACGTGCTGCAGCCGCTGTTCGCCGGTGACGTGGCGCGCGCCCGTGCGCGCACCGGTGGGGGCGCGGCGCGCGGGGCGAGCGCGTGAGGGTCGGGATCGTCTGCCCCTACTCCTTCGACGTGCCCGGCGGTGTGCAGTTCCACGTGCGCGACCTCGCCGAGCACCTGAGCGGCCGGGGCCACCACGTGCGCGTGCTCGCCCCGGCCGAGGACCCCGCGACGCTGCCGCCCTTCGCGGACGCCGCCGGCGGGGTGGTCGCGGTGCCCTACAACGGTTCCGTGGCACGGCTGTCCTTCGGCCCGGTGACCGCCGCCCGGGTGCGCCGCTGGGTCGCCGAGGGCGACTACGACGTCCTGCACGTGCACGAACCGCTCTCGCCCAGCACCTCCCTGCTCGCGCTGTGGGCGGCGCAGCGGCCCGTCGTGGCGACCTTCCACACCGCGAACCTGCGCTCGCGGGCCATGCAGGCCGCCTTCCCGCTGCTGCGCCCGAGCCTGGAGAAGATCGCGGCCCGCATCGCCGTCAGCGAGGACGCCCGGCGCACGGTCGTCGAGCACGTCGGCGGCGACGCCGTCGTCGTGCCCAACGGCGTGTTCACCGAGCGCTTCGCCGCCGCGCCGCGGCGACCGGAGTGGTGCGGCACGCCCGAGCGGCCCGTCGTGGCGTTCGTCGGGCGCCTCGACGAGCCCCGCAAGGGGTTCGGCGTGCTGCGCGAGGCGCTGCCGCGGGTGCGCGCGGCCGTGCCCGGCGCCCGGTTCCTCGTCGCCGGCCGCGGTGACGTGGAGGCGGCCCGCGCCGCCCTGCCTGATCCCGGGGCCGTGGAGTTCCTCGGCGCGGTCCCCGACGAGGACAAGCGCTCCCTGCTCGCCTCCGCCGACGTCTACCTGGCCCCGCACACCGGGGGGGAGAGCTTCGGCATCGTCCTGGTGGAGGCGATGGCCGCCGGCGCCGCCGTGGCGGCCAGCGACCTGGGCGCCTTCCGCCGCGTGCTCGGCGACGGCGCGCACGGCAGGCTGTTCGCCACCGGCGACCCGGCGGCCGCCGCCGACGCCGTGCTGGCGCTGCTGCGCGACCCCGTCTCCCGGGAGCGGCTGGCGCGCTCGGGGCAGCGCGCCGCGCACCGCTACGACTGGTCCGTCGTGGCCGCCGAGGTCCTCGCCGTCTACGAGACGGTCCGCGCGGGGGAGGACGCCCACCGCGCCGGCGAGCAGCGCCGGGGCCGGCGGTGAACGACCCCCTGGCCTGGGCGCTGGCCGGGCTGCTGACGCTGTGCCTGCTGGCCTGGTACCTCTCGGGCACCGCGCAGCGCCTGGACCGCCTGCACCGGCGGGTCGAGACCAGCCGGGCGGCGCTGGACGCGGAGCTGACCCGGCGCGCCTCCGCGGCGCTGGAGCTGGCCACCTCGGGGCGGCTGGACCCGGCGGCCTCGCTGCTGCTGGCCGACGCGGCCACCGCCAGCCTGGACGCCCCGCGCACCCCCGCCGCGCTGCGGGACGCCACCGCCGCCGACGACGTGCAGCGCTGGCGCGCCGAGAGCGACCTGACGCGCGCGCTGGCGGCGGCCCTGCCGGGGACGGGGGAGCAGCAGGTGCCCGGCGCCACCGGTGCGCACGAGGGAGGTGCCGACGCGGACGGTGCGGACCCCCGGGTGCGGCGCGTGCGGGAGGCCGCGCACCGGGTGGGCCTGGCGCGCCGGTTCCACAACGACGCGGTGGTGCAGGCGCGCCGGCTGCGCAGCAAGCGGGTGGTGCGCGCCGCTCACCTGGCCGGGCACGCCCGCCTGCCGGAGACCGCCGACTTCCTCGACGGGACGGCGGACGGCGGTGCCCCACCCGGCTCGTAGGATGGGCCTGCGCAGGTCCGGGGACGCCCGGAGCGCCCCCTTCCGACACGAAGCGCGAGGACCGTGAGCACCGACCAGACCACCCTCACCGCCGGGGCGCCCGCCCCGCGGGCGCAGAGCACCGCGGGCACGGGCCCGGTCGTCGGCACCGACCGCGTCAAGCGCGGCATGGCCGAGATGCTCAAGGGCGGCGTCATCATGGACGTCGTCACCGCCGAGCAGGCCCGCATCGCCGCCGACGCCGGTGCCGTGGCCGTCATGGCCCTGGAGCGGGTTCCCGCCGACATCCGCGCCCAGGGCGGGGTCTCCCGCATGAGCGACCCGGACGTGATCGAGTCGATCGTCTCCGCGGTCTCCATCCCCGTGATGGCCAAGGCGCGCATCGGCCACTTCGTCGAGGCGCAGGTGCTGCAGTCCCTGGGCGTGGACTACGTCGACGAGTCCGAGGTCCTGACCCCGGCCGACTACGCCCACCACATCGACAAGCACGCCTTCACCGTGCCGTTCGTGTGCGGCGCCACGAACCTGGGCGAGGCGCTGCGGCGCATCACCGAGGGCGCGGCGATGATCCGCTCCAAGGGCGAGGCCGGCACCGGCGACGTCTCCAACGCGGTCACGCACATGCGCACCATCCGCGCCGAGATCAACCGGCTGCGCTCGATGGCGCCGGACGAGCTGTACGTGGCCGCCAAGGAGATGGCCGCCCCGTACGAGCTCGTGCGCGAGGTCGCCGAGCGCGGGAAGCTGCCCGTGGTGCTGTTCACCGCCGGCGGCATCGCCACCCCCGCGGACGCGGCGATGATGATGCAGCTGGGTGCCGACGGCGTCTTCGTCGGCTCGGGCATCTTCAAGTCCGGCGATCCCGCCCGGCGCGCCGAGGCCATCGTCAAGGCCACCACCTTCCACGACGACCCCGACGTCGTCGCGAAGGTCTCCCGCGGCCTGGGCGAGGCCATGGTGGGCCTGAACGTCGAGGCCATCCCCGAGCCGCACCGCCTGGCCACCCGCGGCTGGTGACCCGCTGAACGGGCACGACCCGCTGGGGCCGGAGTGGGGCACCGCCCCCGACGGCACCCGCACCCGCAGCGCGGCCCGCGTCGTCGTCCTCGACGGCGCGGGCCGCGTCCTGCTCGTGCGCGGCACCGACCCGGCCGCACCGGGGGCGGCGTGGTGGTTCACCGTGGGCGGTGGGCGCGGCGTCGCGGAACCGGCCCGGCGCGCCGCCGCCCGCGAGCTGCTGGAGGAGACCGGCATCGTCGCCGACCCGGCCGAGCTGGTGGGCCCGGTGTGGGAGCGCACCGCCGACTTCCCCTACCTGGGGCAGCGCTGCCGCCAGCACGAGGAGTTCTTCGTGCACCGCCTGCCCGCCCCCGCGCAGCTGTCCCGCGAGCGGTGGACGGCCCTGGAGACCGCCACCCTGACCGACGTGCGCTGGTGGGACGCGGCAGAGCTGGCCCGCACCACCGACACGGTGTACCCCGCCGGCCTCGCGGAGCTGCTCGGGCAGCTGCCGGTGCGCTGGGACGGGCCACCCCGGCGGATCACCTGAGCACCGCGGGGTCCTACGCTCGCCCGGTGCTCGAAGGACCGACGATCGGTGTGCTGGCCCTGCAGGGCGACGTCCGCGAGCACCTGGCGGCCCTGACCGCCGCCGGGGCGCGCGCGGTCGCGGTGCGCCGCGAGCGGGAGCTGGCCGAGGTGGACGGCCTGGTCCTGCCCGGGGGGGAGTCCACCACCATCGACCGCCTGCTGCGCACCTTCGAGCTGCGCGAGCCGCTGCGCGAGCGCATCGCGGGCGGCCTGCCCGTCTACGGGTCCTGCGCGGGCATGGTCCTGCTCGCCGACCGCGTCCTGGACGGTGCGCCGGACCAGCGCACGCTCGGCGGCCTCGACATCACGGTCCGGCGCAACGCCTTCGGGCGGCAGGTGGAGAGCTGGGAGGAGGACCTCCCGGTCGAGGGCGTCACCGACGGCGGTCACGACGTGCGCGCCGTCTTCATCCGCGCTCCCTGGGTGGAGCGGGCGGGTGAGGGGGTGCGGGTCCTCGCCCGCGTGGGCTCCGGTCCGGCCGCGGGTAGGATCGTGGCAGTGCGTTCCGGCGACCTGCTGGCCACGTCGTTCCACCCGGAGATCACCGGTGACGACCGGGTGCACCGGTACTTCGTGGGCCTCGTGCGCGATCGGGTCCGGGGGCGGGTGCGCGAGGAGCGGCGCGGCTGAGGGGCGCCCGGCAGTTGACGAGCAGCGAGCGAACGGCGGAGGGAACAGCATGTCCGGCCACTCCAAGTGGGCGACGACCAAGCACAAGAAGGCCGTCGTCGACGCCAAGCGCGCCAAGAGCTTCGCTCGGCTGATCAAGAACATCGAGGTCGCCGCCCGCACCGGCGGCGGTGACCCCGCCGGCAACCCGACCCTCTACGACGCCATCCAGAAGGCGAAGAAGACCTCGGTGCCGGCCGACAACATCGAGCGCGCCGTCAAGCGCGGCTCGGGCGCCGAGGCGGGCGGGGCGGACTGGCAGACGATCATGTACGAGGGCTACGGCCCCAACGGCGTGGCGCTGCTCATCGAGTGCCTCACCGACAACAAGAACCGCGCGGCCATGGAGGTCCGCACGGCCATGACGCGCAACGGCGGCTCCATGGCCGACCCGGGCAGCGTGTCGTACATGTTCAGCCGCAAGGGCGTCGTCGTCATCGGCAAGGAGGGCACCGACCTCACCGAGGACGACGTCCTGGCCGCCGTCCTGGAGGCCGGCGCCGAGGAGGTCACCGACCAGGGCGACACCTTCGAGGTGATCAGCGAGGCCACCGACCTCATCGCGGTGCGCGAGGCGCTGCAGGCCGCCGGCATCGACTACGACTCCGCCGACGCCAGCTTCGTGCCCAGCGTGCAGGTGCCGCTGGACGCCGAGGGCGCCGCGAAGGTCTTCCGCCTCATCGACGTCCTCGACGACTGCGACGACGTGCAGAACGTCTTCGCCAACTACGACGTCTCCGACGACGTGATGGCGGCCCTCGAGGACGCCTGAGCCCCGCGGGTCCAGCACGGCCCCCACCCCGCCGCGTGCGAGGGTGGGGGCCGTGCGCGTCCTCGCCGTCGACCCCGGCCTCACCCGTTGCGGGCTGGGGGTGGTCGAGTCCACCGGTCCCACCGCCCGGGCGACGGGCCGCCGCGTGCGGATGGTCGCCGTCGGCGTCGTTCGCACCCCCGCCGACGAGCCGGTGGCCGCGCGGCTGCTGTCCGTGGCCGAGGGCCTGGACGAGTGGCTCGATGAGCACACCCCCGACGTGGTCGCCGTCGAGCGCGTCTTCGCCCAGGCCAACGTCCGCTCGGTGATGGGCACCGCCCAGGCCGCCGGCCTGGTGCTGGTCGCCGCCGCCCGGCGCGGGCTGCCGGTGGCGATGCACACCCCCAGCGAGGTCAAGGCCGCCGTCACCGGCTCCGGCCGGGCGGACAAGGAGCAGGTGACGGCGATGGTGACCCGCATCCTCGGCCTGGACGCCCCGCCGCGGCCCGCCGACGCCGCGGACGCCCTCGCGCTGGCCCTGTGCCACCTGTGGCGGGGCTCGGCCACCACCCGGCTGGAGGCGGCCGCGCACGGCGCTCTCGTCACCGGGCGGCGCAACGGCTACGCCGAGGCGGCGCGGGCCGCGTCCCGCCGCACGGCACCGCCCGGCCGCGGTCCCCGCTGAGGGTCCTCCTCGGTCGGTCCCGTCAGCCGCGGCGGTGCGGCAGGGCCGCCACCAGGGTGAGGACCGCCGCGGCGACGTCCTCCACGACCGCCGCGTCCACGTCCGGCACGCGCTCGCCCGCCCAGGCGCGCCAGGCCGCGCCGGCGTACGAGCCGGCCACGGCGCCGGCCAGGCCCGCCAGCGCCGGCAGCAGCGCCCGGCTGTGCTCCCGGCGCGCCAGGGCGGCCGCTCCCACGGCTCCGGTGACCAGCCGCGGCGGCAGCCCGCTCGCGCTCAGCCGGCTCGGCATCGCCGGCAGCTTGTCGGCGATCAGCTCGCCGCCCAGGGCGAAGCCGCTGAGCGCGGCGACCGGCCCTCCGCCGGGCAGCGCCCGGTGCCCGGCGGACAGCAGTGCGGGGCCGGCCAGGCCCAGGGTGCTGCGCCCGCCCGCCGCCACGCCCAGCAGCGCGCTGCGCAGCACCAGGCCCGCGGAGGCGCGGGACGGGGCGCGGCGCTCGGCGGCGGGGCGGTTCAGCGAGGGCAGGTCGACGATCGGGGCGCGGGCGGGCTCGGGGGCGGGGTCCAGGGCGCACAGGGTCGCGTGCGTGACCACGCCGTACGCCAGGTGCGGCAGGGCGTCGGAGACCCAGTCCTGCGTGCTCCACGTGCGCAGGTCGCTCACGCCGAGCGCGTGCGCGGGCAGGTCGGTCGCCGCCATCGCGAGCGCGCCGGTGACCACGCCGCCCAGGCCGGCGGGCATCCGCAGCCCGGCGGCGCGGCCCAGCCCGACGAGCTTGCCCACCCCGACACCGGCGGCGTACCCGGACAGCGCGCCCAGGGCGGTGGTGTGGTGCGCGCGCTCCGCACCGCGACCGCTCACCGGCCGCCCGAGGCGCTCGGCCAGCGCGGTGGCGGTCCGCTCGGGCACCGTGCTGGGGGCGCGACCGCGCACGGCCATGTCGCCGTAGGTCACGGCGTTCAGGACCGTGGTGCCGGCGGCTCCGGAGGCGGCACCGGCGAGGATCACGCCGAGGGGGCTGCGGGGGCTGCGCGTGGTGGAGGTCACCGCGCCACTGTGCTGCGGTCCCCGCCGGTCGGCCACTCGGCGCGCTCCCGCGCGGTGCGTCAGCGCAGGTGCTCGCGCAGGAAGGCGGTGGTGCGCGCCCACGCCAGCTCCGCGGACTCGGGGCGGTGGTTCGCCCGCTCGGCGTTGTAGAAGGCGTGCGGGGCCGGGTAGGTGCGGAAGTCCACCTCGGCGCCGGACTGCTCGCGGATGCGCCGCTCGGTCTCGCGCACCGCGTCCAGCGGCACGGAGGTGTCCTCCTCGCCGAAGTGGCCCAGCACCGCGGCCCGCAGGCCGGAGAAGTCCGTGGTGGGCCCGGGGATCCCGTACCAGGGCACGGCCGCCCCGATCCGCCCGCCCTGCTGGGCGGCGAGGGTGAGCACGAACGCCCCGCCCATGCAGAAGCCCACGGCGCCGACGGTGGCGGAGGTGGTCTCCGGCAGGGAGAGCAGGTGCGTGACCGCGCCGGCCAGGTCGCGGGCGGCGCGTTCGGGCGGCAGTTCGGTGAGGAAGCGCTGCGCCTCCTCGGCGTCGTGGGTGGTGCGCCCGCCGTACAGGTCCGGGGCCAGCGCGACGAAGCCCTCGGCCGCGAAGCGGTCGACGACGCCGGCGACCTGGTCGGTCAGGCCCCACCACTCCTGCACGACGATCACGCCCGGCCCGCTGCCGGAGGCCGGCACGCGCAGGTAGCCGTGCGCGTGACCGCTCTCGGAGGCGGAGTCGAAGGTGACGTTCTGACGGGGGTTGGCGTGCTGCTCGTGGCTCACAGCACCCGATCGTGCCGCCCGCGGCCGCGCGCCGCGCGGGGGGTGTCGGTCGCGCTCGTTAGCCTGCGCTCGTACACGTGTTCGCGCGGGGCCGTCCCGCGCCGGGGTGGAGGTCGTGTGATCGCGTCGGTGCGCGGGCGGGTGCTCGCGGTGCGGCTGGACTCGGCGGTCGTCGAGGTCGGCGGGGTGGGGGTGCTGGTCCAGGCGACCCCGGCCACGCTGGCGGGGCTGCGGGTGGGCGAGGAGGGCGCGCTCGCGACGAGCCTGGTGGTGCGCGAGGACTCCCTGACGCTGTTCGGCTTCGCGGACGCCGACGAGCGCGAGGTCTTCGAGGTCCTGCAGACCGTCTCCGGGGTGGGCCCCCGCCTGGCGCTGGCGATGCTCGCGGTGCACCGGCCCGACGGTCTGCGCGCCGCGGTGGCCGCGGAGGACCACGCTGCGCTGGTGCGGGTGCCCGGCATCGGCAAGAAGGGCGCGCAGCGCATCTGCCTGGAGCTGGGCGACCGGCTCGGCCCGCCCAGCGGCGCTCCCGCCCCGGCGGTGCCCGCACCGGCCGCCGAGGACGTCCGCCGCCAGCAGGTGGTCGACGCCCTGGCGGGCCTGGGGTACGCGCCGAAGCAGGCCGGGGACGCGGTGGACGCGGTGGTGGGCGAGGACGAGGAGGGTGTCGTGGACGTGGCGGGCACCCTGCGCTCGGCCCTGCGGCACCTGTCGGGACGCTGACGCGGCGATGGCGAGGGAGGACGACGTGAGCGAGCGGATCGTCACGGCGGGCGCCGACGAGGGCGAGCGCGCCGCCGAGTCGGCGCTGCGCCCGCACGGCCTGGAGGAGTTCGTCGGCCAGAAGGTCGTGCGCGAGCAGCTCTCCCTGGTGCTCGACGCGGCCAGGGCCCGCGGCGGCACCAGCGACCACGTGCTCTTCTCCGGCCCGCCCGGGCTGGGCAAGACGACGCTGGCGATGATCGTCGCCGCCGAGATGGGTGCGCCCCTGCGCCAGTCCAGCGGCCCGGCGATCCAGCACGCCGGCGACCTCGCCGCCGTGCTCAGCTCCCTGGACGAGGGGGAGGTCCTCTTCCTCGACGAGATCCACCGCATGGCGCGCCCGGCGGAGGAGATGCTCTACATGGCGATGGAGGACTACCGCGTCGACGTCGTCGTCGGCAAGGGACCGGGCGCCACCGCCATCCCCCTGGAGCTGCCGCGCTTCACGCTCGTGGGCGCCACCACGCGCGCCGGGCTGCTGCCGGCGCCGCTGCGCGACCGCTTCGGCTTCACCGGCTACCTGGACTTCTACACGCCCGAGGAGCTGGTGCAGGTGCTGCGCCGCTCCGCCGCGCTGCTGGGGGTGCAGCTGACCGCGGAGGGCGCCGCCGAGATCGGGCGCCGCTCGCGCGGCACCCCGCGCATCGCCAACCGGCTGCTGCGCCGCGTGCGGGACTGGGCCCAGGTGCGCGGCTCGGGTCTGGTGGACCGCCGCGCCGCGCGCGCCGCGCTGGAGGTCTACGAGGTGGACGAGCGCGGTCTGGACCGGCTCGACCGGGCCGTGCTGGACGCGCTGTGCCGCCGCTTCGGCGGCGGCCCGGTGGGCCTGTCCACCCTCGCGGTCGTCGTGGGGGAGGAGGCCGAGACCGTGGAGACGGTCGCCGAGCCGTTCCTGGTGCGCGAGGGACTGCTGGGCCGCACCCCGCGCGGGCGCGTGGCGCTGCCGGAGACGTGGGCCCACCTGGGGCTGACCCCGCCGCGCGACGCCGCCTGGCAGCTGCTGCCGGAGCCCTCCGGCGAGGGCGGCGGCGAGCGTGACGACACCGGGCACGGCGCCGGCGGCGCGTGAGGGGCCCGGGGGAGCGGTGGGGCGCTGGCCGCGTCGTTGTCCAGGGCCGTCCGGGTGATCCGTCTAGACTGCGCGGGCGGGCCGGCCGGCCGGCGCCCGCCGGGTCGAGGAACCCGCCGAGGGCGCCTGGCGTTGGCCCGCCGTGCCGGCACCGGGCCGGCGCGGGTGCCGGTGCGCCGTCGAACCCACCGGCACGGAGAGGGATGTCGTGGGTGGTGCCGGCGGTAGCCAGCTGATCTTCCTGCTGCTGATGATCGCCTTGCTGGTGTTCATGTTCAGCCGGACCCGCAAGCAGCAGCGGGCGCAGGCGGAGATGCAGAACAGCGTCGGCCCGGGGGCCGAGGTCATGACGACCTCCGGCACCTACGGGACGGTCGTGGACGTCGACGGGGACGTGGTGCTCCTGGAGATCGCCCCGGGCGTGCGCACGCGCTGGGCGCGCCGCGCGGTCGCGCGCGTGGTGACCCCGGCCCTGGCACCGGTGGACCCCGCGGACGCCGTGCCCGGCGCTGCGGCGCCCGGCGCCGAGGGCGGCCTGGACCTGCGCAAGCCCGCGCAGGACCCGACGGGCGACGACCCCGCGGACGGCGGCGCCCACCGCGCCTGACACGCCCCGCACGGCCGTTCCCGGTCCGCTCACAGCGGTGACTGGTATGACAGCGGCTATCTACTATCAGTGACAAGCTTGCGCTGACCGGGTGACGACCGTCTCCGGGTGAGCCCCGTCCCGAGGTACCCAGTGTCCAACGACAGGCCCCCGCGCGTGCGCCGAGGCGCACCCATCCGCCGCCCCCACCCCGGTCGCACCCTGGTGCTGCTGGCGGTGCTGGTCGCGCTGCTGTTCGGCGCCGTCGGCGCCGGTTCGATCTGGGGGGCCGCGCGGTGGTCGCCGGGTCTGGCCCTCGACCTGGAGGGCGGCACCCAGGTCGTCCTCACACCGCGCGCCGTCGACGGCGGTGAGGTCGACACCGAGCAGGTGCAGCGCGCCGCGAACATCATCCGCCAGCGCGTGGACGCGACCGGGGTCTCCGAGGCCCAGGTGCAGGTGCAGGGCGGGGAGAACATCACCGTCTCCATCCCCGGCCGGGCCACCCGCGAGCAGCTCGACCTCATCGCGCGGTCCGCGCAGCTGCGCATGCGCCCGGTCATCTACGCCGAGCCGGTCGCCCAGTCGATGGAGCCCGAGCCCACGGCGGTGCCCGAGGAGGGCGCGACCCCCACCGACGGGACCACCCCCACCGACGGCGCGACCGCGACCGACGCCACCACTCCGACGCCCACGCCGACGCCCACGCAGAGCGCCGACGGCGCCGCGGCGCCCGCCGCCCTGCAGCAGGCCACCACGGCCCCCGCCGAGCCCGTGGCCCCCGCCGAGCCCGCGCCCACCCCGCCCTCCCTCACCGAGCTGGCCACGCCCCGGCCCACCCCCGGTCCCGGGCAGCCGAGCGAGGCGCCGACCCCGGCGCCCACGGACGCCAGCGACGACGCGTGGCTGTCCAGCCCCGGCCTGGTGGAGGTCTTCCAGGCCCTCGACTGCACGGACCCCGCCCAGCGCGCCGGCGGCCTCGTCGGCGACCCGGACCTGCCGCTGGTCACCTGCGACGTGGAGGGCACCGAGAAGTACGTCCTGGGGCCCGCCGTCATCGAGGGCACCCAGCTGACCGACGCCACCGCCGCCCAGGCGCGCAACGACCAGGGCTACGCGACCGGCGGCTGGGCCGTGCAGCTCTCCTTCGACTCCAGCGGGAACGCGGAGTTCCAGGAGCTGACCGCGCGCATCTCGCAGCTGAGCGACCCCAAGAACCGCTTCGCCGCGGTCCTGGACGGCCTCGTCGTCACCGCACCGGTCGTCAGCCAGACGATCGCCGGCAACCCCGAGATCACCGGGAACTTCACCCAGGCCAGCGCCGAGGCCCTCGCCCAGCAGCTGAAGTTCGGCGCCCTGCCGCTGTCCTTCGAGGTGCAGACCGAGGAGCAGATCTCCGCGACGCTCGGCGAGGACCAGCTGCGCAACGGCCTGATCGCCGGGCTCGTCGGCCTGCTGCTCGTCGTGGCGTACTCGGTCCTGCAGTACCGGGCGCTGGCCGTGGTCACGATCGGCAGCCTCGCCCTGGCCGCGCTGCTCACCTACGGCGTCATCCTGCTGCTGAGCTGGCTGCAGGGCTTCCGCCTGAGCCTGGCCGGCGTCGCCGGCCTGATCGTCGCGGTCGGCATCACCGCCGACTCCTTCATCATCTTCTTCGAGCGCGTGCGCGACGAGATCCGCGACGGGCGCGTGCTCTCCTCCGCCGTCGAGGCCGGCTGGCACCGCGCGCGCCGCACGATCCTCGTCTCGGACGCGGTGAGCCTGCTCTCGGCGGTCGTGCTGTTCGTCCTCGCGGTCGGCAACGTGCGCGGCTTCGCGTACACGCTCGGCATCACCACGCTCATCGACCTGCTCGTCGTCGTGCTCTTCACGCACCCCGTCGTGGCGCTGCTGGCGCGCACGAAGTTCTTCGGCGGCGGGCACAAGCTGTCCGGGTTCGACCCCGAGCACCTCGGGTCGACCGTCGCGCGGCACGCGCTGCACCACGGCGCGCACCGCCCCACGGTCGCCGAGCGGCGCGCGGCGGAACGCGCCCGGGCCGCGCAGGACGACGGGACGGGCGCCGCCGCGGACGGCGGCGCCGACGACGAGGCGGCGCGCACCGGCGGAGCCGGTGCCGCGAGCGACAGGAGCGACGCCTGATGGGCATGGCAGCACTGGGCAACCGGCTCTACACCGGTGAGTCCTCCTTCGACTTCGTGGGCCGGCGCAAGCTGTGGTTCCTCATCGCCGCCGCGTTCGTCGCGCTGTCCGCGGTGCTCCTCGTCAAGCCCGGCCTGAACTTCGGCATCGAGTTCGAGGGCGGCTCGCAGTTCCGCGTCACCGGCTCCAGCGACCAGCAGGCCGCCCGCGAGGCCGTCGAGTCCGTGCTGCCGGGCACCGTCCCCGAGGTGACGCAGGTCGGCACGAACGGCGTGCGCGTGCAGACGGAGACGGTCAGCACGGCCGAGCTGGACCGCGTCCGCCAGGAGCTCGCCACGGCCCTCGACGTGCCGCTGGAGGACGTGACGTCCTCCACCGTCGGGCCCAGCTGGGGCCAGGACGTGACGAACCAGGCGCTGCTCGCCCTCGTGATCTTCTTCGTGCTGGTCTCCGTCGTCATGGCGCTGTACTTCCGCACCTGGACGATGGCCCTGGCCTCGATGGTCGCGCTCGTGCACGACCTCGTCATCACCGCCGGCGTCTACGCCCTCATCGGCTTCGAGGTCACCCCCGCCTCCGTCATCGGCTTCCTCACGATCCTGGGGTACTCGCTCTACGACACCGTCGTCGTCTTCGACAAGGTGCGCGAGAACACGGCCGAGGCGTTCGTGAAGCGGAACCGCACCTTCGCGCAGGCGGCGAACCTCGCCGTCAACCAGACCGTGGTGCGCTCGGTGAACACCACGGTCGTGGCGCTGCTGCCCGTGGCGGCCATCCTCTTCATCGGCGACCTGCTGCTGGGCGCCGGCACGCTGCGCGACATCAGCCTGGCCCTGTTCGTCGGGACGATCGTGGGCGCCTACTCCTCGATCTTCGTCGCCACACCGCTGCTGGTGGTGCTGCGCTCGCGCGAGCCGCGGGTGCGGGCGCTGGACGCCGCCGTGCGCGAGCGCGGCGGGGCGGGGCAGGCCGAGGCCGCACCGGCGGGCGCGACCGCCGCCGGCACGAGCGCGGGCGGCACCACCGGTGGCGCCGCGTGAACGTGCCGCAGCAGCCGCGGGCGGCCGCGCCCGACGCGGAGCGCGTCGCCGCCCTCGTCGACGCGGGGATGCGCACCGTCCCCGACTTCCCCACCCCCGGGGTGCTGTTCCGGGACATGACGCCCCTGCTGGCCGACCCCGCGGCCTTCGCCGTGGTGCTGGCGGCGCTGGCCGACGTGGCGCGCCGCACGGGCGCGGAGGCGGTGGCCGGGGTGGAGGCGCGCGGGTTCATGCTCGCCGCGCCCGTCGCCGAGCGCACCGGTCTTCCCTTCTGGCCGGTGCGCAAGGCGGGCAAGCTGCCGGGGCCGGTGCTGCGGCGCGAGTACGACCTGGAGTACGGCACCGCAGCGCTCGAGCTGCGCGGCGACCTCGTGCGTCCGGGCCAGCGGGTCCTCGTGATCGACGACGTGCTCGCCACCGGAGGCACCGCGCGCGCCGCGTGCGAGCTGGTCGAGGAGGCCGGTGCCCGCGTGGTGGCCCTGGCGGTCCTGCTCGAGCTGGCCGCGCTCGGCGGTCGGGCCCGGCTGGGCGAGCGCGACCTGGTGGCGCTGAGCACCACCTGAACCCGGTGGCGCTGAGCACCACCTGCCCCGGCCGTCCGGGGCGCTCCTGTCCGCGCAGGGCCACGGCGGCTCCTAGACTGGCACTCCGCGGACAGGAGGAGCGCCATGGCTGACGGCACGGGCACCGACGGCCGAGCGGTGGGGGTCCACCCCGCACCGCCGGAGGGTGAGGACGCCCGCGCCCGCACGGCTCCCCCTCCCGCGTCGTCCTCGGTCCTGCCCGCCCCGGTCGCGGCCTCCCACCCGGCCCCGCCGGTGGCCCGCACCGCAGGGCCGGAGCGCCGCCGCGGCGGGGAGCGCGCCCGCCCGGCCGAGCCGGCCCACACCGGCCCGGTCACCGCCAGCCGCATGCTCTCGCGGCTGGCGCGCTTCGGTCAGCAGCGCCAGCCCAGCGTCTCCCCGGTGCTGGAGCCCCTGCTGCGGACGGTGCGCACGACGCACCCGAAGGCGGACCTCAGTGTCGTCGAGCGCGCCTTCGACCGGGCCGAGAACGCCCACGACGGCCAGCGCCGCAAGAGCGGCGACCCGTACATCACCCACCCCGTGGCGGTGGCGACCATCCTGGCGGAGCTCGGCATGACGCCGTCGACGCTGGCCGCGGCCCTGCTGCACGACACCGTCGAGGACACCGACTACTCCCTGGCCGACCTCCGGCGCGAGTTCGGCGACGAGATCGCCCAGCTCGTCGACGGCGTCACCAAGCTGGACAAGGTCACCTACGGCGAGGCCGCGCAGTCCGAGACGGTCCGCAAGATGATCGTGGCGATGGCCAAGGACATCCGCGTCCTGGTCATCAAGCTGGCCGACCGGCTGCACAACGCCCGCACCTGGCGCTACGTCCCGGCGGCCTCCGCGGAGAAGAAGGCCCGCGAGACGCTGGAGATCTACGCGCCGCTGGCCCACCGGCTGGGCATGAACACCATCAAGTGGGAGCTGGAGGACCTGGCGTTCGCCACGGTCTACCCCAAGGTGTTCGACGAGATCGTGCGGCTGGTGGCGGACCGCGCCCCCGCCCGCGAGGAGTACCTGGCCGGGGTGCGCACCCAGATCGAGGACGACCTCAAGAGCGCGCGCGTGCGGGCCACCGTGACCGGCCGGCCCAAGCACTACTACTCGATCTACCAGAAGATGATCGTGCGCGGGCGCGACTTCGCCGAGATCTACGACCTGGTGGGCGTGCGCGTCCTGGTGGACTCGGTGCGCGACTGCTACGCGGTCCTCGGTGCCCTGCACGCGCGGTGGAACCCGGTCCCGGGCCGGTTCAAGGACTACATCGCGATGCCGAAGTTCAACATGTACCAGTCGCTGCACACGACGGTCATCGGGCCCGAGGGCAAGCCCGTCGAGATCCAGATCCGCACCTTCACGATGCACCGCCGCGCCGAGTACGGCGTGGCGGCCCACTGGAAGTACAAGGACGACCCCAACGCCACCGGCGGCAAGCGCGACAACGAGATGGAGTGGCTGAAGTCCGTCGTCGACTGGCAGCGCGAGTCGCCCTCCAGCGAGTTCCTCGACGACCTGCGCTTCGAGATCAACGCCGGCCAGGTGTTCGTCTTCACCCCCAAGGGGGACGTGCGCGAGCTGCCCGCCGGGTCGACCCCGGTCGACTTCGCCTACGCCGTGCACACGGAGGTCGGCCACCGCACCATGGGGGCGCGCGTCAACGGCCGCCTCGTGCCGCTGGACTCCACCCTCGACAACGGCGACCTGGTGGAGGTCTTCACCTCCAAGGCCGACGGTGCGGGTCCCAGCCGGGACTGGCTGCAGTTCGTCAAGTCCCCCCGTGCGCGCAACAAGATCAAGCAGCACTTCTCCAAGGAGCGGCGCGAGGAGGCGATCGACCTCGGCAAGGAGGAGATCGCCCGCGCCATGCGCAAGCAGCACCTGCCGCTGCAGCGGCTGCTGTCGCACGAGTCGCTGCTGGCGGTGGCGCGCGAGCTGAACCTGGCCGACGTCTCCGCGCTGTACGCGGCGGTCGGCGAGAAGCACGTCTCCGCCCAGCACGTGGTGGACAAGCTCCTCGTCGCCGTCGGCGGCGAGGCGGCCGTCGAGGAGGACCTCGCCGAGGCCACCCGGCCCGGGGTGCCGAGCACGGGACGCCCCGGCGGGGACGCCGGGATCGTCGTCAACGGCAGCGGCGACGTGTGGGCGAAGCTGGCCAAGTGCTGCACCCCGGTGCCCACCGACCCGATCATCGGGTTCGTCACCCGCGGCGCCGGTGTCTCCGTGCACCGCCAGGACTGCGAGAACGTCGTGCGGCTGCGCCGCGAACCGGAACGCATCGTGGACGTGGCGTGGGGTTCGGCGTCCTCGCCGTCCGGTTCCTCCCGCCTGTTCCTCGTGCAGATCCAGGTCGAGGCGCTGGACCGCTCACGCCTGCTGTCGGACGTCACCCGCGTGCTCTCCGACAACCACGTCAACATCCTGTCCGCCACGGTCAGCACCAGCCGCGACCGCGTGGCGGTGTCGAAGTTCTCCTTCGAGATGGCCGAGCCGAACCACCTGGGGCACGTGCTGAACGCGGTCCGCCGCGTCGACGGCGTGTTCGACGCCTACCGCGTCTGAGGTCACCGGCCGGACCGGCTCGCGCTCACCGCGCGAGCGGTGCGGCCAGCGCGCGGCGGGCGGTGCGCACGTGCGCCCGGCCCCGGGCGCGGTGCACGGCGCGCTCGACGTCCCCGCTGCCGACCCCGGCGCTCTCCAGCAGCTCGCGCAGCCGTGCCGCGGAGCGCGGTTCGGCGCGGGCGACGTCCAGCAGGGTGCGCGCCGGGCGGGTCAGCGCCAGCCCCGCCACCTCCACGACGTCCCGCTCGTCGAGCAGGCAGCGCGAGGCGACCAGGCGCACCCCACCGACGACCCGGTGCCGCGCCGCTCCCGGGCGCACCACCTGCACCTGCTGCGGCGGCGGCAGGGGAGCGCCCACGTGCACCCACGCGGCCGCCCACCCCACGACCACCGCGCCGGGCGGCACGAGCAGCCCGAGGGCGCGGGCCCGCACACCGGTGTCCGGCTGCACCCCGGCGGCGACGACCACGTCGCCCACCACGCGTCGCAGCAGGCCGTCGCGCACGTCCCGGGAGGCGGCGGCGAGGGCGGCCGCCGTCGGCGCGGGCAGCCACGGCCCCGAGGGGTCCGGGCAGCGGCCGCGCCCCAGCAGGTCGGTGAGCCAGGCGGGCGAGGGGGCGCAGGCCGTGGGGGCCGTGGGGAACGCGGTCACGCCCGCAGTGGACCGCACCGAGCACCCCGGCGGCGGCCCGGCCGCCGGTGCCTGTGGACACCCGCCGGGTGCCGCGGTGCCTGTGGGCACCGCGGCACCCGGCTGGTCTCAGCGGGGTGTCAGCGGCCGGTGTCGCGCAGCGCCGCCTGCGCGGCGTCCAGCCACGCCCGGCGAGCGCGCAGCGCCTCCTCGGCCCGGGCCAGGGCCCGGGCGTCGCCCCGGGCGCGGGCCTTCTCCACGTCCTCCTCGAGGTCGCGGATGGCCGACTCCAGCTGGCTCGCCAGCCCGCCGGCACGTGCCTGCGCCTCCGGGTTGGTGCGCGACCAGCGGGCCTGCTCGGCGTCGCGCACCGCCGTCTCCACCGCCCGCAGGCGCCCCTCGACGCGGTTCAGGTCCGCCCGCGGCACCTTGCCGGCCGCCTCCCAGCGGTCCTGGATGCCGCGCAGCGCCGCCTTCGCGGCGCCCACGTCCTTCACCGGCAGCAGCGCCTCGGCCTCCACGAGGAGCTGCTCCTTGACGGCGAGGTTGCCGCGGAACTCCTCGTCGACCGCCTCGTTGGCGGCGGTGCGAGCCGCGAAGAAGACGTCCTGGGCGGCGCGGAAGCGCTCCCACAGCGCGTCGTCGTCCTTGCGGCCCAGCCGGCCCGCGGCCTTCCAGCGGTCCATGAGGGTGCGGTAGGCCGTCGTCGTGCCCCGCCAGTCCGTGGAGGTGGACAGCGCCTCGGCCTCCGCGACGAGCTTCTCCTTCTCGGCGCGCGTGCCGGAGCGCTGCTCGCCCAGGGCGGCGAAGTGGTGCCGGCGCATCTTGTCGAAGGTGCTGCGCGCGTGGCTGAACCGCTTCCACAGCTCGTCCTCGCTGCGCTTGTCCAGCCGGCCCTCGCGCTGGGCGGCCTTCCACTCCTCGAACAGCACCCGCAGCCGCTCACCGGCCGCTCGCCACTGCACCTTCTCGGGGTCCTGGGTGGCGATCGCCTCGGCCTCCTCCACGATCGCCACGCGGGCCGCGCGCAGCCGCTCGCGGTTCGCGGCCCGGGCCCGGTCGGCGGCCGCGCGCGCCTCGTCGGCGACGGTCGCCAGCGCCTCCACCCGGGCGGTCAGCCCGTCGAGGTCGCCCACGGCGCGGGTCTCGGCCAGCGCGGTGCGCAGCGCGCTCACACCGGCGACGATGTCCTTGCCGGCCAGCTCGGTGCTGCGCAGCCGCTGCTCGAACAGGTCGACCTGCGCCACCAGCTCCTCGTACTTGCGCACGAAGTACGCCACCGCCTCCTCGGGGGTGGCGTCCGGGTACTGCCCGACCTCGTGCTCGCCGTCGCCGCGGCGCACCCACACCGTGCCGCTCTCGTCCACGCGGCCGAAGGCGGCCGCGGCCTCGCGGTCCACGGACGTGGTGTGCGGGACCTCCGCGGCCACGGGCTCGGCAGCGGGGTCGCCCGCCAGAGCGCGCGCCACCGGCGGCACCGGGGCCACCGGCCGCGGGGCGGGGCGGCCGGCCAGCGCCGCCGGTGAGGGCCGCGACGCCGCGGCGTCCGCGACGTCCCGGGCCCCCTGCACCGCCTCCTCGGGCGTCGCGGGCGCGGGGACCTCGCCGACGCGCTCCGGCGAGGGCTCCCCGGCGGGGGCCTGCCCGGACCCACCGGCTCCCTCGCCGGCTTCCTCACCGGTCCCCGTGGGCACCGGGTCGGCGGCGCCTGCCGTCGGCTCCTGCGGCGCGGAGCTCTCCTGCTCCGCCGTCGTGGGGTCGCTGGGGGTGTCCTGAACGTCCTGGGCGGACGCCGGCTCCTGGGGGTGCTCGCTCACCCGCCGCAGTCTAGGTCCCGAGCTCCCCGGACGGCGCGGGTGCTCACCGGGCGTCGCCGAACGCTCTCGCGCCGTGCTCCTCCACGAGCGCGCCCGGCGGGTGCCGCCCTACTGTCGGCGGTGTGCTCGTGGAGACCGTGGAGGCGACCGTCGCCGGGACCAACTGCTACGTCGTGGCCCCCGCGGCGGGTCAGGAGTGCGTCGTCGTCGATCCCGGCGTCGACGTCGCCGACCGGCTGGCCGAGGTGCTGCGCCGGCACCGGCTGCGCCCGGCGGCGGTGCTGCTGACCCACGGGCACTTCGACCACACGTGGTCCGTCACCCCGGTGTGCGGTGCCCACGGGGTGGCCGCCACCATCCACGCCGACGACGCCCACCGCCTGCGCGACCCCCTGGAGGGCACGGGCCCGCAGCTGCGGGCGGCCCTGCAGGCCTCCGGCGCCGGCGCCTGGCGCGAACCCGACGACGTGGTCACCGTGGGCGACGGCGCCCGGCTGGCGCTCGCGGGGCTGGACGTGGCCGTCAGCCACGCCCCCGGGCACACCGAGGGCTCGGTGCTCTTCAGCGTCACCCGTCCCGGCGAGAGCGACCTGCTGCTGGCCGGGGACGTCCTCTTCGCCGGCTCGATCGGCCGCACGGACCTGCCCGGCGGTGACGGCGAGGCGATGCTGCGCAGCCTGGCCACGCGGGTGCTGCCGCTGGACGACGCCACCGACGTGCTGCCCGGTCACGGCCCGGCCACCACGATCGGCCGCGAGCGCGCCACCAACCCGTGGCTGCGCCAGCTGCAGGGGTGAGCCGCGCGCTCAGCCGGCGACCGCGATCCCCAGGTGCGCCGCCAGCAGCGGCGCCAGCCGCAGCAGCTGCACCTCGCTGACGACCGCGCCGCGCAGCCCCGCCACGCCGCTGACGCCGTCCAGCTCGCTGGTGGAGACGTCCACGTCCGCCAGCCGGGCCGAGGACAGCTCCAGCGCCCCCAGCCGGCAGTCCTCGAAGCGCACGCGCGTCCAGCGCGCCCCGGTCGCGTCCACGTCGCGCAGGTCGCAGCCGGTGAACGTCACGTCCGTCAGCTCCGACTCGCGCAGGTCCGCGAAGTCGACGCGCGCGCCCGAGACCGCCACCCGGGTCAGCGAGGCGCCCGGCGCCGACAGCGCCCCCACCCGCAGCTGCTCCAGCGCGCACTCGCGCCAGGACGACGAGCGCAGCGACAGCGCCGTCGCGGCCAGGCCCGCGACCGCGCAGTCCACGAACCGCGCCCCCGTCAGCACCAGGTCGTCGCCGCGGCAGCCGAGCAGCCGGCACCCCAGGAAGCGCGCATCGGTGGCGTCCGCCCCGGACAGGTCCACGCCCTCCAGCAGCAGGTCGTCGTGCGGCACCCCCGCCGCGGGCGGGTCGGTGGAACGCACCGCGTCGGCCGGGGCCGGCAGGTCGGGGGAGGGCGGCGCCGGACGGCGCGGCACGGGTCGGGTCACGGCGCCACCCTGGCGCACGCCCCCGACACGACCGCGACGCACCGCGAGCGCGCCGGGCGCCCGGCCCCGCGCCGGTCCGCCGCACCGGGCACGTCCGTAGGATCGTCGTCGCGCACCCCCGCGCACGGACGACGAGAGGAACCCCCGTGCTCCGCACCCACGAGGCCGGCGCGCTGCGCGCCGGCCACGCAGGCCAGACCGTCACGCTCACCGGCTGGGTGGCGCGGCGGCGCGATCACGGCGGCGTCGCGTTCCTGGACCTGCGCGACGCCTCGGGCGTCGTGCAGGTCGTCGCGCGCGACGAGATCCTCGACGCCGGCGGCGCCCACGAGCTGCGCAACGAGTACTGCGTGCGCATCACCGGCGAGGTGCGGCTGCGGCCCGAGGGCAACGAGAACCCGGCCATCCCCACCGGCGCCGTCGAGGTCGACACCACCACCCTGGAGGTCCTCAGCGAGGCCGCCCCGCTGCCCTTCCAGATCGACGACACCCTCAACGTCGGCGAGGAGGCGCGGCTGAAGCACCGCTACCTCGACCTGCGCCGCAGCGGCCCCGCGCGCGCCCTGCGGCTGCGCAGCGCCGCCAACAAGGCCGCCCGCGAGGTGCTCGACGCCGACGGCTTCACCGAGGTCGAGACCCCCACGCTGACCCGGTCCACCCCCGAGGGCGCCCGCGACTTCCTGGTGCCCGCGCGCCTGGCGCCCGGTTCCTGGTACGCGCTGCCGCAGAGCCCGCAGCTGTTCAAGCAGCTGCTCATGGTCGGCGGCGTCGAGCGCTACTACCAGATCGCCCGCTGCTACCGCGACGAGGACTTCCGCGCCGACCGGCAGCCGGAGTTCACCCAGCTCGACATCGAGATGAGCTTCGTCGACCAGGACGACGTCATCGCCCTCGGCGAGCGGATCGTCGCCGCGCTGTGGAAGCTCATCGGCCACGACGTGCCGCTGCCGCTGCCGCGCATGACCTACGAGGAGGCCATGCGCCGCTACGGGTCCGACAAGCCCGACCTGCGGTTCGGCATCGAGCTCGTCGAGTGCGCGGAGTTCTTCGCCGACACGTCCTTCCGGGTGTTCCAGGCCCCCTACGTCGGTGCCGTCGTCATGCCCGGCGGCGCCTCCCAGCCGCGCAAGGTGCTCGACGCCTGGCAGGAGTGGGCCAAGCAGCGCGGCGCGCGCGGGCTGGCCTACGTCCTCGTCGGCGAGGACGGCGAGCTGTCCGGTCCCGTCGCGAAGAACCTCTCCGACACCGAGAGGGCCGGGCTCGCCGCGCACGTCGGCGCGAACCCCGGCGACTGCGTCTTCTTCGCCGCCGGCGCCGTGAACCCCTCCCGGGCGCTGCTGGGCGCGGCCCGCGCCGAGATCGCGAAGCGGATCGGCGCGATCGACGAGGACGCCTGGTCGTTCCTGTGGGTGGTGGACGCGCCCATGTTCAAGCCCGCGGCCGAGGACGACGACGTCTCCATCGGCGGCGGCGCCTGGAACGCGGTGCACCACGCGTTCACCGCGCCCAAGCCCGAGCACCTGGACACCTTCGACACCGACCCCGGCTCGGCGCTGACGAACGCCTACGACATCGTCTGCAACGGCAACGAGATCGGTGGCGGCTCCATCCGCATCCACCGCCGCGACGTGCAGGAGCGCGTGTTCGCGGTCATGGGCATCGACGAGGCGAGCGCCCGGGAGAAGTTCGGGTTCCTGCTCGACGCGTTCTCCTACGGCGCCCCGCCGCACGGCGGCATCGCGTTCGGGTGGGACCGCGTCGTCGCGCTGCTGGCCGGTGCGGACTCCATCCGCGAGGTCATCGCCTTCCCCAAGTCCGGCGGCGGGTACGACCCGCTGACCGCGGCGCCGGCGCCGATCACCGCCCAGCAGCGCAAGGAGGCCGGTGTGGACGCCAAGCCCGAGGAGCCCAAGCAGCCCGGTGCCTGAGCGGGACGCGCGACGGCCGGCGGCCGTCGCCGCGGTGTGCGCGGCCGCGGCCGCCGCGCTCACCGCGGCCGTCGCCTCGGGAGCGACCGCCGGCCTGGACGTGCCCCTCTCGCGGGCGGCGGTCGCCGCGGCCCTGGAGCACCCCGGGCTGACGCGCGCCGCCCAGGTGCTCGAGCACGTCACCGAACCGGTGTGGGTGTACCTGGTTGCCCTGGCCGGGGTCGTCGCCTGCGTGCGCGCCGGCCGGCGCCGCGAGGCGTTCTGGGCGCTGCTCGCCGGGGCGCTCGCGGCCGTCGCCTCACCGGTCCTGAAGGTCCTCGTCGGCCGGGTCCGCCCCGCGCTGGACGCCGGGCTGACCAGCGCCGACGGCGGGGCGTTCCCCTCCGGGCACGCCTTCGCCTCCGCCACCGTCGTGCTCGGCACCCTCGTGCTGCTGCTGCCGCCGGCCCGCTCGTGGGCACGCCTCGCCGCGCGCGCGGCGGCCGGGGCGCTGCTGCTCCTGCTCGTCGGCGCCGACCGCGTGTGGCTGGGCGCGCACTGGCCCACCGACGTCCTCGGCGGCTGGCTGATGGCCGCCGCGCTCGTCGCGCTGGCGGCGGCGCTCGCCGCCCGGGGGCGCCCGGCCACCGGGCGCCCCGGCCCCGGCGGGCCCGAACGGGAGGTCAGAGCGAGACGGTGACCACGTGGGTGCCGCGCCCGCCGCCCGAGCCGGTCAGCTCCACCGGCAGCGCCGCCGGGGAGACGGCGGCCGCGGCGGCGGCGACGGGCACGCGGACGCCGGCGTCGACCGTGGCGACCGGTGCGGCGGAGGCGGTGCCGGCCGTGGCGACCGGTGCGGCGGAGGCGGTGCCGGCCGTGGCCAGCCCGATGCCGGAGACGCCGGCGATGAGGCCGGCGGCGAGCGCCCGGCGGTGCGAGGTGGCGCTGCGCGCGGAGCGCCGGGTGGCGCGGGCGGCGGTGCGGGTGGTGGTGGCGGTGCGGTTCGTCGTCATGGCAGGAGAGTGCTCCCCGGGTCTGTGACGGCCCTGTGGTGCGCTCCCGGCTGCCCTGTCGGTCCCCTGAGCGCTCCCTGAGCGCGCGAGCCCGGCGGGGGTCGTGCCCCCGCCGGGCCGGGGAACCAGCGCCGCGCGGTGACCGGGCCGGTGGTGGCGCCGGTCGTGGAGCACCCGGTGTCCTCAGGCGCACCGCCCGCACGCCCGGCAGCTCCGCCGCCGGGACCACGGCGTCCAGCACGTCCGCGCCGGGACGTGCGTGGGACCGGGGGCGCGGCTGTCACGCCGGCACGCTCGGCGCGGCGGCTTCCGCTGACGCGGGCCCCGGCTGTGCCGGTGCTGTGGTTCCCGCGCAGCGCCGTTCAGCGGACGGCGGTGGGCCGGCTCGCCTCCGCGGTCGCCGCCGGCAGCACCACCCGGAACGCGGTGCGCCCGGGCCGGGAGTCGACCGCGACCTCGCCGTGGTGGGAGGCCACCACGGCCTGCACGATCGCCAGCCCCAGGCCGGTGCTGCCGGCGGCGCGGGAGCGGGAGGAGTCCCCGCGGGCGAAGCGCTCGAAGACGTGCGGCAGCAGCTCCGGCGCGATGCCGGGCCCGTCGTCGACGACGTCCAGGTGCACGCGGTGCGCACCGCCCGGCCCGCGCGCCGCGCTCAGGTGCACCGTGACCGTGGTGCCCGGCGGGGTGTGGCTGCGGGCGTTGGCCAGCAGGTTGGCCAGCACCTGGTGCAGCCGGGCGGCGTCACCGGGCACCTCCACGGCCTCCTCGGGCAGGTCCAGGCGCCAGGTGTGCTCCGGGCCGGCCACGCGGGCGTCGCTGACGGCGTCCAGGACGGTCATGGTCAGGTCGACGTCCTCGCGCTCCAGGGGGCGGCCGGAGTCCAGCCGGGCCAGCAGCAGCAGGTCCTCCACCAGGCCGGTCATGCGCACCGCCTCGGACTCCACGCGGCGCAGCGCGTGCGCCACGTCGCCGGGCACGCTCTCGCGGTTGCGGCGCGCCAGCTCCGCGTACCCGCGGATCGCGGCCAGCGGGGTGCGCAGCTCGTGGCTGGCGTCGGCGACGAACTGGCGCACCCGCTGCTCGGAGGCGTGCCGGGCGCTCAGCGCGGACCCGACGTGGTCCAGCAGCCGGTTCAGCGCCGAACCCACCCGGCCCACCTCGGCGCGCTCGTCGGTGTCGCCCTCGGGCACGCGGTGCTCCAGGTCCACCTCGCCGCGGTCCAGCTCGAGCTCCGACACGCGCGCGGCGGTCGCGGCCACCCGCTGCAGCGGCGCCAGGTCGCGGCGCACCAGGACGGTGCCGGTCACGGCGGCGGCGGCCACCCCCAGCAGGATCACGGCGGCCTCCACCCCGGCCACCGCCAGCAGCGTGTTCTCCACGTCCGCCAGGGGCAGCCCGGTCACCTGCACGGCCCCGGTGGGCAGGGTCGCCGCCACCGCGCGGTAGGTCCCCAGCCCCGGCAGCTCCACGGTGCTCGGCTCGCTCTGGTCCACCGAGCCGAGCACCTCGCCGAGCACCTCGACCTGCGCGTCCGACAGCGCGACGGCGCAGTCCTCGGCGCCGGTGGTGCCGGTGTCGATGACGCCCGACTGCGCGGCGACCAGCTCGCCCCCGGTGAAGCGCGCCCCCAGGGTGCCGTCCACCTGCCCGGGGCCGACGAAGGCGGGCCGGGTGCCCGAGGGGCAGACGCTCGCGGCGCTGTCCGCGTCGTCGGGGCGCGGTCCGCCGCGGCCGCCGAACTCGGCCCGCTGGGCGAGGTCCACGGACTCGGCGAGCCGCGTGTCGACCTGGCCCACCAGCTGCTCGCGCAGCGCGTACGTCGTCACCACGCCGATCACCAGCCCCACCGCGACCAGCAGCGCGGTGACGGTGGCGATGAGCCGGCCGCGCAGCGTCTGCGGGCGGTGCAGCGGGGACCTCACCCCTCCACCCCGGCGCCTGCCGGTGCTGCCCGTCACGTCCGGTGCGCTGCTCAGGCGGCCGGGTCGACGGCGGGCTTGAGGACGTACCCGGCGCCGCGCACGGTGTGGATCATGGGGGAGCGGCCGGCGTCGATCTTCCGGCGCAGGTAGGAGACGTACAGCTCCACGATGTTCGCCTGGCCGCCGAAGTCGTAGTTCCACACCCGGTCCAGGATCTGCGCCTTGGACAGCACCCGGCGCGGGTTGCGCATGAGGAAGCGCAGCAGCTCGAACTCGGTGGCCGTCAGCTTGACCTCCTCGCCGCCGCGGAACACCTCGTGGCTGTCCTCGTCGAGGACGAGGTCGCCGACGCTGAGCACCGGCTCCTGCTTCGCGGCGGCCAGGCCGGAGCGGCGCACCAGGCTGCGCAGGCGGGCCACCACCTCCTCCAGGCTGAACGGCTTGGTGACGTAGTCGTCCCCGCCCGCGGTCAGGCCCGCCACCCGGTCCTCCACGGCGTCCTTGGCCGTCAGGAACAGCACCGGCACCTCCGTGGAGTCCGCGCGCAGCCGGCGCAGCACCTCCAGCCCGTCGATGTCCGGCAGCATGATGTCCAGCACGACGGCGTCGGGCCGGAAGGAGCGGGCGGTGCGCACGGCCTCCAGGCCGTCGGCGGCGGTGCGCACGTCCCAGCCCTCGTAGCGCAGGGCCATGCTCAGCAGCTCGGACAGCGTGGACTCGTCGTCGACGACGAGCACGCGCAGCGGGCTGCCGTCGGGGCGCTGCAGGTCGGCGCGGGTGGTGGCGGCGGTCATGGGGTCATCGTCGGTGCCCCGGCTGCGACGCTTCAGGGGAAACACTGGGAACCACCTGTGCGGGTGCCTGCGGCACCGGGTGCCGCGCCGGTTAGCGTTCGCGGGGTGGCCGACCTCTTCTCCGCCGCCGACCCGGGCGAGGACCCCGCGACCGGCGTGAGCGCCGGGCGCCCCGCCGTGCTGGCCGGGGCGCCGCTGGCGGTGCGGATGCGCCCGCGCACGGTGGACGAGGTCGTCGGCCAGCAGCACCTGCTGGGGCCCGGCTCCCCGCTGCGTCGGCTGGCCACCGAGGGCGACCTGGGCCGTGCCGGTCCCGCCTCGGTGGTGCTGTGGGGGCCGCCCGGCACCGGCAAGACGACGCTGGCGCACGTCATCGCCCGCTCCGGGGGACGCCGGTTCGCGGAGCTGTCGGCGGTGACGGCGGGGGTGAAGGACGTGCGCCGCGTGATGGAGGAGGCGCGCGAGACGCGCGACCTGCACGGGCGGCAGACCGTCCTGTTCCTCGACGAGATCCACCGCTTCACCAAGGCGCAGCAGGACGCGCTGCTGCCGGGGGTGGAGAACCGCTGGGTGGTGCTCGTGGCGGCGACGACGGAGAACCCCAACTTCTCCGTCGTCACCCCGCTGCTGTCGCGCTCGCTGCTGCTGACGCTGCGGCCGCTGACGGCCGACGACGTGCGCGGCCTGCTGCGCGCGGCGGTGGCCGACCCGCGCGGGCTGGCCGGCGAGGTGGAGCTGGCCGGCGAGGCCCTGGAGCACCTGGTGCGCCTCGCCGACGGCGACGCCCGGCGCGCGCTGACCTCCCTGGAGGCCGCGGCCGGGGCCGCGTTCGACACCCCCGTCGCCGCCGGCGCCCGCCCGGTGGTGACGCTGGAGCACGCCGAGCGGGCGCTGGACCGCGCCGCGGTGCGCTACGACCGCGCCGGCGACCAGCACTACGACGTGGCCAGCGCCCTCATCAAGTCGATGCGCGGCTCCGACGTCGACGCCGCCCTGCACTACCTGGCGCGGATGCTGGAGGCGGGGGAGGACCCGCGCTTCGTCGCCCGCCGCGTGGTCATCGCCGCCTCCGAGGACGTCGGCATGGCCGACCCGAGCGCGCTGCAGACGGCGGTGGCCGCGATGCACGCGGTGGCGCAGATCGGGATGCCGGAGGCGCGGATCGTGCTGGCGCAGGCGGTGGTGCACGTGGCGACCGCCCCGAAGTCCAACGCGGCGTACAACGCGGTGAACGCCGCCATCGCGGACGTGCGCGCCGGGCGCGGCGGCGCGGTGCCGGCGCACCTGCGCGACGCCCACTACGCCGGCGCGAAGCGCCTCGGGCACGGCGGGGGGTACGTCTACGCGCACGACGCGCCCGCCGGGGTGGCCGCCCAGCAGTACCCGCCGGACGAGCTGGTGGGCCGCGACTACTACGCGCCCACCGACCGCGGCTTCGAGGGGCAGCTGCGCGAGCGCGTGGCGCGCCTGCGCCGTCTGGTCCGCGGCCGCTGACCCCACCCCCGCTGTCCACGACCCTCGGTGATCATGCACTCTTGAACGCTCAACCACGCATGATCACCGTGGGGGGCGGAGGGAGGCGGAGCCGGGCGCGGCACCGGGGGGCGCCCGCCGCCGGGTAGGGTCGAGGGTCGAGCGCCGGGCGGCCGACCCGGCGGCACCGCACGAGCAGGAGGCACCTCGATGCAGACGGCCGAGATCCGTCGGCGCTGGCTGGACTTCTTCGAGCGCAAGGGCCACGCCGTGGTGCCCAGCGCCTCGCTGGTCTCCTCCGACCCGAGCCTCATGTTCACCGTCGCGGGCATGGTGCCGTTCATCCCGTACCTCACCGCCCAGGTGCCCGCGCCGTACAAGCGGGCCACCAGCGTGCAGAAGTGCCTGCGGACCCTCGACATCGAGGAGGTCGGCAAGACCACCCGGCACGGCACGTTCTTCCAGATGAACGGCAACTTCTCCTTCGGCGACTACTTCAAGCGCGAGGCGATCGCCTTCGCCTGGGAGCTGCTGACCACCCCGGAGGCCGACGGCGGCCTCGGCTTCGACCCGCAGCGGCTGTGGGTGACGGTCTACCTCGACGACGACGAGGCCTTCGGGTTGTGGCGCGAGGTGGGCGTGCCCGCCGAGCGCATCCAGCGCCGCGGCAAGGCCGACAACTACTGGAACACCGGTCAGCCCGGCCCCGGCGGCCCCTGCTCGGAGATCTACTTCGACCGCGGCCCCCAGCACGGCGCGGACGGCGGCCCGGAGGCCGACGAGGACCGCTACCTGGAGATCTGGAACCTCGTCTTCATGCAGTACCAGCTCTCCGCGGTGCGCTCGAAGACCGACTTCGACGTCGCCGGTGAGCTGCCCGCCAAGAACATCGACACCGGCATGGGCCTGGAGCGCGTCGCGTTCCTCAAGCAGGGCGTCGACAACATGTACGAGATCGACGAGGTCCGCCCCGTCCTCGACAAGGCGGCCGAGCTGTCCGGCAAGCGCTACGGCGCCTCGCACGAGGACGACGTGCGTCTGCGGGTCGTCGCCGACCACGTGCGCAGCGCCCTGATGCTCATCGGCGACGGCGTCACCCCCGGCAACGAGGGCGCCGGCTACGTGCTGCGCCGCCTGATCCGTCGCGCCGTGCGGGCGATGCGCCTGCTGGGCGTCGAGGAGCCCGCCCTGCCGCACCTGCTGCCGGCCTCGATGGAGGTCATGAGCGCCTCCTACCCGGAGCTGCGCACCGGCTTCGAGCGCATCTCGGCCGTCGCCCACGCCGAGGAGGACGCCTTCCGCCGCACCCTGGTGGCCGGCACCTCGATCTTCGAGACCGCCGTCGCCGCCACGAAGGCATCCGGCGGCTCGGCGCTGTCCGGCGAGCGCGCCTTCGCCCTGCACGACACCTACGGCTTCCCCATCGACCTGACGCTGGAGATGGCCTCCGAGGCCGGCGTCACCGTCGACGAGGCCGGCTTCCGCGCCCTCATGGCCGAGCAGGTCGGCCGCGCCAAGGCCGACGCGAAGGCGAAGAAGACCGGCGGGGTGGACCTGTCCAGCTACCGCACCACGCTGGAGGGCATGCCCGGCCCGGTGGTCTTCACCGGCTACGAACAGGCCGACAGCGAGGGCGGCGTCGCCGTGCTGCTGCGCGACGGGGTCAGCGTGCCGTCCGCCCCGGCCGGCACCGACGTCGAGGTCGTCCTGGACCGCACCCCCTTCTACGCCGAGGGCGGCGGCCAGCTCGCCGACCACGGCACCCTCACCACCGCCTCCGGCGCCCGCGCCCGCGTGAACGACGTGCAGCAGCCGGTGCGCGGGCTGTACGTGCACCGCGCCACCGTCGAGTCCGGCGAGCTCGTCGTCGGCGACCGCGTGCACGCCGTCGTCGACGCGGTGCGCCGGCGCGCCGTCAGCCGCGCCCACACCGCCACCCACCTCGTGCACCAGGTGGTGCGCGAGCACCTCGGCGACACCGCCACCCAGGCCGGCTCGGAGAACGCCCCCGGCCGGCTGCGCTTCGACTACTCCGCCAGCGGCCAGGTCGGCGCGGACGTGGTGCGCCAGATCGAGGGGGTCGTCAACGAGCGCATCGCCGACGACCTCGAGGTCGGCGCGCAGGTGATGGACCGCCAGGCCGCCCTGGACTTCGGCGCCATGGCCCTGTTCGGCGAGAAGTACGGCGACCGCGTGCGCGTGGTCACCATCGGCGGCGACTGGTCCAAGGAGCTGTGCGGCGGCACCCACACCCTCACCTCCCAGCAGGTGGGGCTGGTCTCCATCGTCTCGGAGGGCTCCATCGGCTCCGGCGCGCGCCGCATCGAGGCGCTCGTCGGCACCGACGCCTACGACTTCCTCACCCGCGAGCACCTGCTCGTCAGCCGCCTCACCGACGTCGTCAAGGCGCGCCCGGAGGAGCTGCCCGAGCGCATCGGCTCCCTGGTGACGCGGCTGCGCGACGCCGAGAAGGAGATCGCGAAGCTGCGCGCCGGGCAGGTCCTGGCGCTGGCCCCGCAGCTGGCCTCCGGCGCCCAGGACGTCTTCGGCGTCAGCGTCGTCGCCCACGACGCCGGTGCCGCCTCCGCCGACGACCTGCGCACCCTCGCCCTCGACGTGCGCTCCCGGCTCGGTGAGGAGCGGCCCTGCGTGGTCGCCGTCGCCGGTGTCGCCAAGGACCGCCCCGTCGTGGTCGTGGCCACCAACGCCGAGGCGCGCCGCTGGGGCGTGAAGGCCGGCGAGCTGGTGCGCGGCGCCGCGCAGACCCTCGGCGGCGGGGGTGGCGGCAAGGACGACGTCGCCCAGGGCGGCGGGCAGGACCCCGCCAAGGTCGGTGAGGCCCTGACGGGCTTGCGCGACGCCGTCGGCCGGCGCGTCACCGGCTCCCGCTGAACCGGGCGCCGCGACGGTGCGGGCGGGTGTTCGCCTCGGCGTGGACGTGGGGAGCGTCCGCGTCGGGCTCGCGGCGTGCGACCCTTCCGGGGTGATCGCCTCTCCCGTGCGCACCCTCGCGCGCGACGAGCAGGCGGACGCGGACGTCGCCGAGGTCGCCGCGGAGGTGCGCGAGCGCGCCGCCGTGGAGGTCGTGGTGGGCCTGCCGCTGTCGATGGACGGATCCGAGGGCCCTGCGGCCTTGCGCGCGCGCGAGCACGCGAGCAAGATCGCTGTGGCCGTCGATCCCGTGCCGGTGCGTCTCGTGGACGAGCGCCTCAGCACGGTCGGCGCCCACCGGGCCCTGCACGAGGCGGGCCGGCGGGAGAAGCAGTTCCGCGACGTCGTCGACCAGGCGGCCGCGGTGGTGCTGCTGCAGGCGGCCCTGGACGCCGAGCGCTCCACCGGACGCGCACCCGGCCGGGTGCTCCCGGCCGGTGGGGGAGCCGGCCGCGCGACGCGGCGCAAGGCCAGGCACGGCAGGACCGCACGCCCCGCCGGGGCGGACGCGGCGCACGACCCGCACGAGCGTCCCGACGCCACGGAGGGCTGAGAAGCGTGATGGACCTGATGGACCTGCCCGGCACCCGCGAGGGCCGGCCCCGCCGCCGGCGCACCGGGCGCGCGGTCGCCGTCCTGCTCGTGGCCCTGGGCCTCGTCGGCGGCGGCACGTGGGCCGCCTGGGGCACCCTGGAGCCCGTCGTCAGCCGGCTGACCGCCAGCGACGACTACGAGGGCACCGGCACCGGCAGCGTCGACGTGAAGGTGGAGGCCGGTGACAGCGGCACCGCCATCGGCCGCACCCTGCAGGAGGCCGGGGTCGTCAAGACCACCGAGGCGTTCGTCTCCGCCGCCTCCTCCCACCCCGGCATGGCCGGCATCCAGCCCGGCACCTACCGGCTGAAGGAGCAGATGTCCGCCGCCTCGGCGGTCGCCCTCCTGATGGACCCCGCCTCGAAGGTCACCACCCGGCTGACCGTGCCCGAGGGCCTGCGCGTCACGCAGGTCGTGGAGCTGATCGGCGAGCAGACCCCCATCAGCACCCAGGACGTCGAGGCCGCCCTCGCCGACCCGGCCGCGATCGGCCTGCCCGCCTCCGCCGGCGGGAACGCCGAGGGCTACCTCTTCCCCGCCACCTACGAGGTGGACCCCGACGAGACCGCCGTGGAGCTGCTCAGCAGCATGGTCGCCCGCACCCAGCAGGCCCTCACCGAGCTCGGCGTGGCCCCCGAGCGCGAGCGCGAGGTGATCGTCATGGCGAGCATCGCGCAGAAGGAGGCCCGCACCGCCGCCGACATGGCGAAGGTGACGCGGGTGCTGCTGAACCGCATCGAGGACGGCATGAAGCTGCAGCTGGACTCCACCGTCAGCTACGGCACCGGCGGCACCACCGTCACCACGACGGCCGAGGAGCGCGCCACCGACACCCCGTGGAACACCTACATGCACGAGGGCCTGCCCACCGGGCCCATCAGCAACCCCGGGATGGACGCCCTGCGCGCGGCCGTCAACCCGGAGCCGGGGCCGTGGAGGTTCTTCGTCACGGTGGACCTCGCGACCGGTGAGACCCGCTTCGCCGAGACCGGCGCCGAGCACGCCGCGAACGTGGAGCTGTTCCGCCAGTACCTGCGGGAGCACCCGGAGTCCGAGTGAGCACGCCCGCGAACGCACCGGGGGGCGCGCGGTGAGGGCCGCCGTCTGCGGTTCCCCCATCGCGCACTCCCTGTCCCCGGCCCTGCACCGCGCCGCCTACGCGGCCCTGGGCCTGACCGGGTGGGAGTACGACCTCCTCGAGGTCGACGAGGAGCGCCTGCCCGCCCTCGTGGCGTCCCTGGACACCGGCTGGGCCGGACTGAGCCTGACGATGCCGCTGAAGCAGGCCGTCCTGCCCCTCGTCGACGAGGTCAGCGACTTCGCTCGCGCCGTCGGCGCCGTCAACACGGTCGTGGTCACCCCCCGGCCCGCCGGCGGCACCGGCCGGTCCGGGGTGCACCTGCGCGCGGAGAACACCGACGTGCACGGGATCGTGGCGGCGCTCGCGGAGGCCGGTGCGGTCGGCGTGGCGCGCGGCGCGGTCGTCGGCGGGGGGGCGACGGCCCGTTCGGCGCTGGTGGCGCTGTTGCGCGCCGGCTGTCCGCGGCCGGTGGCGGTGGTGCGTTCCCCCGCCCGCGCCGAGGAGCTCACGCGCGTGGCGGCGCGCCTGGGCGGCGAGGTGGAGGTGCGCGACTGGGCGGAGCTGCCGAGCGTCCTGGACGCCGACGTCGTGGTCTCCACCGTGCCGGCCGGCGCTTCGCAGGCCGTGGCCGACGTCCTCGCCCCGGCCGGTGCCCCGGGCGGCTCCCGCCCCGCCCCGCTGCTGCTGGACGTCGTCTACGCGCCGTGGCCCACGCCGTTGGCGCACCGCTGGCGCGGTCCCGTGATCGGCGGCTTCGAGATGCTGCTGCACCAGGGGGCGGCGCAGGTGGAGCTGATGACGGGACGCACCGCGCCGCTGGAGGCGATGCGTGCCGCCGGCCTGGCCGTGCTGCGCGAGCGCGCGCGGGCGTGACACCGGCAGGCCCCTGACCCGAACGGCTGACGTCCGTCCCCGGCGGTGACCGCCCCCTCAAGACGCGTCCCCCGCGCGCCGACACGGTGAGGACGGTGCCGACCGACGGCGCCGTCGTGCGCCGTGGCGGGCGCCGTGGAGGGGAGCGAGATGAACGACGCGGGTGCCGCTGGCCGGCCCGTCGACGCGTACGTGCCGGTGAACCTGCGGCCCGACGGCGAGGTGGCCCCGCGCCGCGACGTCAGCGCGCTGCTGGCGAAGCTCACCGGTGACGCCCCCGTGCCGGAGACCACCACCGTGGAGGTGCCCCCGCGCGCCGTGCAGCCCCCCGCGACCCCCGGCCTGGCCGAGGAGCTGGTGCGCCCCGCCGTCCCGGCGCTGGCACCCGACCCGGCGCAGGCGCCCGTGGCCGCCGACGCGCTGGTCACCTCCGGCGGCGACGACACCGGCCCGGTGTTCAAGGTCAACGACGTCCTCGTCGCGGCGCTGGAGGCGGGTGCCTCCGACGTGCACCTGACCTCCGGTGCCCAGCCGACCGTGCGCCTGTCGGGTGAGCTGACCCCCCTGGACGGGTTCGGCAAGCTCACCCCGCCGGTGCTGCAGCGGGCGATCTACGCGATCCTCACGCAGAAGCAGCGCGAGCAGTTCGAGGCGGCCCTGGAGCTGGACTTCGCCTACGCGGTGCCCGGGCACTCCCGCTTCCGCGTCAACGTGTACCGCCAGCGCGAGTCCCTCGGGGCGGCGTTCCGGCGCATCCCGTACGAGATCAAGCCGCTGGAGGACCTCGGCGTGCCGCCCGTGGTGGGTTCGTTCGCGGGCCTGCAGCGCGGTTTCGTGCTCGTCACCGGCCCCACCGGTTCCGGCAAGTCGACGACGCTGGCGTCGATCGTGGACCTGGCGAACCGCACCCGCAAGGACCACATCATGACGGTGGAGGACCCCATCGAGTTCCTCCACCGGCACAAGAACTGCCTGGTGAACCAGCGGGAGGTGGGGGAGGACACGAAGTCCTTCGCGAACGCGCTCAAGCACGTGCTGCGCCAGGACCCCGACATCATCCTCGTCGGGGAGATGCGCGACCTGGAGACGATCTCGGTGGCGCTGACCGCCGCCGAGACCGGCCACCTCGTCTTCGGCACCCTGCACACGCAGGACGCCGCGCAGACCATCGACCGCGTCATCGACGTGTTCCCGCCGCACCAGCAGCAGCAGATCCGCGTCCAGCTCGCCGGCGCCCTCCAGGGCGTGGTGTGCCAGACGCTGTGCAAGCGCGCCGACGGCAAGGGTCGCGTCGTCGCCACCGAGGTCCTGGTCGCCACCCCGGCCATCCGCAACCTCATCCGCGAGGGCAAGACCCACCAGATCGGCTCCACCATGCAGGCCGGTGCCCAGTTCGGCATGCACACCCTCGACCAGCACCTCGCGGAACTCGTCCGCACCCGCCAGATCACGTTCGAGCACGGCCTGGAGAAGTGCCACGCCGCCGACGAGTTCCGCCGCCTGACCGGCCGGATCTGAGAGAGGAGCCAGGCATGGCCACCGCCACGAAGGGGCAGCGGACCTTCGAGTACGCCGTCCGCGACCGCGCCGGGAAGCTCGTGAAGGGGACGCTGGAGGCGTCCGACCAGGACGCCGTGCTGCAGCGCCTCCGCAGCCAGGGCATGGCGCCGATCCGCGTCACCGAGTCCAAGGTCGGCCAGGGCCTCCAGATGGAGATCAGCCTGCCGGGGTCCAACGGCGTGGGGATGAAGGACATCGCCGTCATGTCGCGCCAGTTCGCGACGATGGTGTCCTCGGGCTTGACGCTCATCCGCGCACTGGGCATCCTCGCCGAGCAGACGGAGAGCAAGAAGCTGGTCAAGGTGCTGCACGAGGTGCGCGCCGAGGTGGAGCAGGGCACGGCCCTGTCGACGGCGATGGCCAAGCACCCGCTGGTGTTCCCCCCGCTCATGACCAACATGATCCGGGCGGGTGAGGTCGGCGGTTTCCTGGACGGGGTGCTGCTGCGCATCGCGGCGAACTACGAGTCCGAGGTCAAGCTCCGCGGCAAGATCAAGTCGGCGATGACCTACCCCGTCGTCGTGCTGATCATGGCCGTGTTCGCCGTCTTCGGCATGCTCATGTTCGTCGTGCCGGTCTTCAAGGAGATGTTCGCCTCCTTGGGCGGGAGCCTGCCTGCGCCGACGCAGCTGCTGGTCGTCCTCAGCGAGCAGATGAAGTGGGTCGCCCCCTCCACCGTCCTGCTGCTGATCGCCTTCGGGTTCGTCTGGAAACGGGTGAAGAACCGCGACGGCGTGCGCGGTGTCATCGACCCGCTGAAGCTGAAGGTCCCCGTCTTCGGACTGCTGTTCCAGAAGGTGGCGCTCAGCCGGTTCTCCCGCAACATGAGCACGATGCTCGCCGCCGGCGTCCCCATCCTGCAGGCCCTGGACATCGTCGCGGAGACCACCGGCAACATCACGCTGACCCGCGGCATCCGGGACGTGCAGGAGAGCGTCCGCAACGGCGAGTCGCTCACCGCGCCGCTGTCCAAGCACAAGGTCTTCCCGGCGATGATGGTGCAGATGATGGCCGTCGGCGAGGACACCGGCGCCATCGACGCCATGCTCGAGAAGATCTCCGAGTTCTACGACCAGGAGGTCGAAGCGATGACGGAGAGCCTCACGGCCCTCCTGGAACCGCTGATGATCGCCGTGCTGGGCAGCGTCATCGGCTCCATGGTCATCGCCCTCTACATGCCCATGTTCAGCATCATGGACCAGATCAAGTAGGCCCCAACGCCCCCGCAGCCGGCCCGGGGGCGCTCCCGCGCTCACGGG
>NZ_JBBBEM010000107.1:0-4593 GCF_037154035.1 Kineococcus sp. G2
GGGCAGCGTCATCGGCTCCATGGTCATCGCCCTCTACATGCCCATGTTCAGCATCATGGACCAGATCAAGTAGGCCCCAACGCCCCCGCAGCCGGCCCGTGAGCGCTCCCGCGCTCACGGGCCGTCGCCGTCCCCGCGGCCGGTCGCTGCTCCAGGGGGGTGAAGCGGTCACCAGGTGCTCAAGGGCGTCGCCGACCGGTCCGATGGGTTGAGTACAGAGCCGCCACACCGGCCACGGTGCGCGAACCGCGAGCGGCTCACGATCCAGAAGGGGAGCGTCCATGCTCGCTCGCATCCGCAAGGCCACCGAGGACAAGGAGCAGGGCTTCACCCTGATCGAGCTCCTCGTCGTCATCGTCATCATCGGCATCCTGGCCGCCATCGCCATCCCGACCTTCCTGAACCAGCGCGAGAAGGCGTGGGCGCGCTCGGCCCAGTCCGACCTGCGCAACGCCGCCACGGTGATGGAAGAGCAGTTCGGTGAGACTGGTACTTACCCGACCACTGCTACTGCAGAGATGTTCAAGGAGTCTGACGGGAACGTCATCGCAATTACCTCGGCTGACGCCACGGGTTACTGCCTGGGTCTCACCAGCGACAAGCTGCAGGGCGCCTCCGGCGACGACAACAGCAAGTACTGGAGCTTCAACAGCGCGACCGGCTCGCCGGCGAACACCACCTGCGCCTGACGGTGAACCACTGACGGGGGAGGCCCACTGGGCCTCCCCCGTCCGCACGACCCCTAGACAACACGACCGAGGAGTTGCAGTGGTGGAGGACGACCGTCGGGACGCGGGTTTCACGCTCGTCGAGGTCATCGTCGCCTCTGTGCTGTTCGTCATCCTCGGCACCACCGTTGCGGTCGCCCTCACGACGGCGATCCGGGCTGCTGCGGCCAGCGAGGGTCGCGTGCAGGCGACCAACCTGGCCGCCGAGCAGATCGAGCTCGCCCGTGACGCCGACCCGAGCACCCTGGCGGACGCCTCGGTCGAGGTGCAGCGCGGCAAGATGACCTACCACGTGACGACGACCGTCGACTCCCAGACCGCTGACGTGGGTGGGTCCGCCTGTGACGGCGCCAGTGGTGCGGAAGCCCTCAAGCGGGTCACCGTCACGGTCACCTGGGACGGCATGGGCGACGTCGCTCCGGTCCGTTCCGACACCTACCGCAACCTGCCGATCACCGGTTCCTCCAGCACCCGCGGAACCCTCACCCTCAAGGTCGTCGACCGAGAGAGTCGTCCTCTCGCCGGCTCCCCCGTCGCGCTCAGCCGCGACGGCGTGGCTCTGGCCACCCGTGCCACGGGTGCCGACGGCTGCGTGGCCTTCTCGAACCTCGAGGCCGGCGCCGGCTACCGCGCCGAGCTCCGGCAGTCCGGCTTCGTCGACCCCCGGCACGCACCCACCACCGCCGTGGTGACGACCGTGGTCGCGAAGCAGGTCACCAAGCACCCCGGCTTCCAGTGGGACCGTGCGTCCACACCCGTCATCACCGCCCCCGTGCCGGCCGGGTACCCCGTGCCCGCGGGCGTGCCCGTGACCCTCTTCAACGGGGACGCGCAGGGTGCGCCCCTGGTCCTGGCAGCCTGCTCCTCCACGAGCACGGTGTGCGCCGACCAGAGCGGCGCCGGGAGCGACCGCGCCACCTGGAACGTGCAGGGGCTCTTCCCGCGCACCAGCGGGTACCGGGCAGCGGCCGGCGGGTGCGGCAACTGCACCGCCTCACCGCGGACGGTCGCCACGATTCAGCCCCTCCCGGGACAGCCGACGCCTGTGAACGTTCCAGGGCTGGGCGGGCTGGACATCGTCCTGAAGAAGGGGGGTCGGGCGGTGGCCGGAAGCGTCTGGGTCGTCAACGTCAACGACCCCAATGAGAAGTACCAGCTCACCGGCATCACCACCAGCGGTCCGGGCAGGATCGCGGTCCCCGCCGGTTCCTGGCGCGTCAGCGTGTCCGCGACCGAAGCCAACGCCACTTATCGAACGTCCGTGGACGTCGGCCCCCTGACCACCCGGGCGATCGAGGTGACCGCGCCGTGACCGCCGCCCGCCACGCCGGTGCGCCGGCGGATGAAGGAGTCACCCTCGTGGAGGTGCTCGTGGCCATGCTGGTCGCGGGTGTCCTCTCGACCGTCGTCATGCTCACCATGACACAAGCGTTCAACACCACCCGACTCGCCGACGGCCGTCAGGAGCGTGCAGCCCAGGCGCGGGTTGCGCTGGACGACACCGCCACCCTGCTGCGCACGGCGACCCGGTACACCCCGGTTCCTCCGCAGGGCAGCAACGCCGCCCCTGGTCCGACGGTCCGCGCCTTCTCCGTTCTCACCCCCACCGAGGTGGTCTTCCTGGCGAACCTGTCCGCCATCGGGGTCACGCGGGCGGACGACAAGCGTCCCACCAAGGTCCGTCTGTACCTCGACGCCTCCGATCCTGCCGACCCGGTGCTGCGTGAGGAGCGCTGGACCTCGACCGGTGTGGGCTCCGACGGCAGCCTCATCTGGCCGAGCCGGCCCAACTCCTCGCGCGCGGTGGCGCACCGTGTCAGCGCCCCCACCGGCAGGATCTTCACCGGGTACCTGGTCGACGACGTCGCGTCGGGCCCCAGGGACGGGCAGCAGTTCCCCGAGTCCACGCTGCCCGTGGATGCCAGTGGCGCAGTCACGGGCGCCGGTCTGGACGCCGTGTCCGGTGTGCGAGTCCAGGTCACCGTCACACCCCCGATCGGTGAGACCGGTGGCCCCGCCACGTTCAGCAACTACGTCAGCTTCGTCAATCCCGTGGGGCAATCGTGATGAGAAGGAACGTCCATCGCGACGGCGACGAGGGTTACGCCCTCGCCTTCGTGATGATCACCATGATGGTCGTGGCCATCGTCGTCGCCACGACCATCACCATCGCGATGTCCAACCTCAAGCCGAGCCGTGAGAACGCCGACTCCCAGGCTGCTCTCGCTGCTGCGCAGACCGGCGTCGACGACTTCGTCACCCGGCTCAACGCCTGCGACGCCTACTGGCGCGATGCCCGCGACGAGGAGCTCAGGGCCGTGACCGGGCAGTCCTTCGCCCGGGCGTGCCCAGGCAGCACGGACAGTCCCGCGCTGCTCAGCTGGGCCTCTGTTCCAGGTACCGACGGGTCTGGCCGGGCGAAGTTCACGTACGACGTCCTCAGCGCACCGGACGGAACCGCCACGCCCGGTCGCATCCGCCTCCGGTCGACCGGTGACGTCGGCGGCCAGCAGCGCACCGTGACGATCGAGCTCAGCAAGCAGGGCTTCCTGCAGTACATCTACTACACGGAGCGGGAGGCTCCCTCTCCGAGCACCATGCGCTCCCGCTTCGGCGCCCGAGTCGTGCCCCTGACCGAGGACTTCGCGCGCAACCGCGTGTGCCTCGCATCCTCGTGGTGGGGCGGGTGCACGGAGTGGGGGACGAAGATCGAGTACGGCGGCCTGAGCGTCGCCGATGCCGAGCGGTGCAGCAGGACCTGGTACGACGACCGCAGCGGAAACGGGCGGCGGGCGAGGTACGACAGCAGCACCTCCTTCGAGGAGGCGCCCTTCGTGGAGACGTACCTCATCTACACCAACCGAAGCAACGTCTACTCCGGCACCGCACAGCGTTCGTGCGACATCCAGTTCGGACCGCAGGACGTCATTTCCGGGCGTCTCTACTCCAAGGACGCCCTGATGCTCGGCGGCAGCGCGGCGAGCAAGCCGACGTTCATCGGTTCGGCGCAGACGTACTGGCAACCCAGCTACTCCCCGGCGCCTCGTGCGAACGCGCCCTGGCGCGACGCCCCGGGCAACAGCTACTCCGGGTACAACCAGAACGGTCAGAAGCCCGCGGTCACCCAGGAGGACGTGAGCCTGCCGCCGTCGAACGGTGAGATCCGCGCGGTCGCCTCGGGTGCCACTGGCTGCTTGTACACGGGACCGACACGCATCGTCTTCCAGGCCGGTGGCGGGTACACGGTGACCAGCCCGCGCACCACCACCAGTTCGTCCGCTTGCGGTAGCAACCTCTCCTCGGGCGCGGCCCAGACCGTGTCCGGGCCGAGCAGTGGTGTCATCTACGTCGACGCCTTCTCCGGCCAGTGCACCGATCCTGCTTCGGGGGGGCCCCGGGTTCTCGGCACCTACCCGGTCCAGGGGGACGTCACCACGTACTCCTGCACCGCCGGAGACGTCTTCGTCGAGGGCAGGGTCAAGGGGCGTTACACCATCGCATCCGCCGACCGTGTCGTCATCACCGGCAACACCACGTACGTCTCCGGCCGCAGCACGACCGGCACCGACGTCCTCGGGCTCATCGCCGGCACCGGCAACGTCGAGATCTACCACCCCGTGCGGTGCGCCACCACCGTCGTCGGTCGTTCGTGCGTCAACGACGCGTCCGACTTCGGGGCCGACACCGCGAGCGTCTACGCTAACCTCCCTGGGGCCGTGCAGAACATCGAGGTGCACGCAGCACTGCTCTCGGTGTCCAACTCCTTCACCGTGCAGAACTACGACCGGGGTGCTGCTCTGGGCACGCTGAGCGTGTTCGGTGGCATCTACCAGAAGCAGCGCGGTGCGGTCGCACTGTCCGGCAG
>NZ_JBBBEM010000108.1:0-6218 GCF_037154035.1 Kineococcus sp. G2
GTGTCCAACTCCTTCACCGTGCAGAACTACGACCGGGGTGCTGCTCTGGGCACGCTGAGCGTGTTCGGTGGCATCTACCAGAAGCAGCGCGGTGCGGTCGCACTGTCCGGCAGGACCGGCTACGTCAAGGACTACGCGTACGACTCACGGCTCGTGAGCCTGCCGCCCCCGTCGTTCCTCCGACCGGCGAAGGACCCCTGGTTGGTGTCCGCGTTCAGCGAGACGCAGGGACTGCCGAAGAAGTGAGCGTGCTCACGATCACCGCAGGCCTGCTCGGGATCCTGATCGGCTCCTTCCTCAACGTGGTCGTGCACCGCGTGCCGCTGGGGCGGTCGGTCGTGGCCCCGGCCAGCCGGTGCCCGGGGTGCGACACGCCGCTGCTGCGGCGGGACAACGTCCCGGTGCTGTCCTGGCTGGCCCTGCGGGGCCGCTGCCGGCACTGCGCCCGTCCGATCAGCCCGCGCTACGTCGTCGTCGAGCTGCTCACCGGTGCGCTGTTCGCCGCGGTCGCCTGGCTCGTCGGCTGGTCGTGGGTGCTGCCCGCGCACCTGTACCTGGCGGCCATCGCCGTCGCCCTGGCCGCCATCGACCTCGACGTCAAGCGCCTCCCGGACGTCATCGTCCTGCCCTCCTACGTCGTCGCCCCGGTGCTCCTGGCCGTCGCCAGCGCCGGCACGGGGGAGTGGAGCGCTCTCGGGCGGGCCGCGCTCGGCGGCCTGGCGCTCTGGGGCTTCTACTACGCGCTCTACCGGGTCAAGCCGGGCGGTATGGGTTTCGGGGACGTCAAGCTCGCCGGCGTCCTCGGCCTGTACCTCGCGTGGTGGGGGTGGCCGCAGTTCCTCGTCGGCGCCTTCCTCGCCTTCCTCGTGGGCGGGGTCGTCAGCGTCGCCCTGCTGCTGTTCAGCGACGCGGGCCGCAAGACGCGCATCCCCTTCGGCCCCTACATGCTCGCCGGTGCACTGGCGGCCCTCTTCACCGGTGCCGACCTCGCCGGCTGGTACCTCCAGATCTTCGGCTTGAGCCCTGTCGCCTGAACGGGCGCCGTCCACCCGGGGGAAGCGCGCACGCGACGCTCAAGCGCCCCGCTCCGGGGGCCGATCACGTTACTGACGATCCAGCTCCGGCGCGCAGCGCCGGGCCACCACCGCCGGCGCCAGGCGCGGGCCGACCCACTGATCCACGAAGGAGGCGACGTGCCCGGACGTACCGCCATCGGCCTCGACATCGGAACGTCGGGAGTGCGTGCCGCCGAGCTGTCCTACGGCAAGGGCGGCATCACGCTCGAGAAGTTCGGGCAGGTCGCCCTGCCGGAGGGCGCCGTGCGCGACGGTGAGGTCGTCGACCGCCCGACCGTCAGCGAGGCCCTGCGGACGCTGTGGAAGGGCAGCGGGTTCACGTCCCGCAAGGTCGCCCTCGGTGTCGCCAACCAGCGCGTCGTGGTCCGTCAAGTGGACCTGCCCTGGATGCCGGCCAGGGAGCTGAAGGCGTCGCTGCCGCTGCAGGTCCAGGACTACCTCCCCCTGCCCGTGGCCGAGTGCGTGATCGACTTCCACCCGGTCTCCGAGCTGCGCGAGAACGGCTCCCGCACCCTGCGCGGCCTGCTGGTCGCCGCAGCCCGTGAGATGGTCATGTCCAACGTCGAGGCCGCTTCCGCCGCGGGCCTGCGGGTCACCTCGGTCGACCTGACCCCCTTCGCGGTGCTGCGCGCCGTCGGCAGCCCCTTCGGCCCGGCCGCCACGGAAGCGCTCATCGACATCGGTGCCCGCGTCACCAACCTGGTCATCCACTCCGCCGGCACCCCCCGGTTCGTCCGCATCCTGCTCTCCGGTGGTCAGGACGTCACCGATGCCGTCGCCGAGCGCCTCGGCGTCCCGATGGACGTCGCCGAGGCCGTCAAGCGCCAGACCGAGCAGGTCGGACAGGACGCGGAGGAACGGGCCGCGACCGCGGTGCAGCTCATGAGCGAGGTGTTCGTCGACGAGATCCGCACCTCCATCGACTACTACTCCGCCTCCAACCCCCAGTTCCGCGTGGAGCGCGTCGTCGTCACCGGTGGCGGCTCCCTGCTCGCCGGCGTCGTGGAGGGCCTGTCGTCCGTCACGCGCCTCGAGGTGGTCGCCGGCAACCCGATCGCACCGCTCCACCTGGGCAGCACCGGGCTCGACGAGAGCCAGCTGCTCCAGATCCAGCCCCTCGCCGCCGTGCCCGTCGGCCTCGCACTCGGAGCGATCGCATGAGCTTCCAGACACTGGAGGCGGTCGCCACGCAGCAGACCGTCGTCCGCGTGGACCTGCTGCCCCCGGAGATCGGCCAGCAGCGCGCCTTCCGCCGGTTGCAGCTGGCGCTCGCCGGTGGCGTGGCCGTGGTCGCCGGCATGGCGGGCGCCGCGGCGATCATCACCCTGGGGCACGTGTCCACCGCGCAGGAGGCGCTCGACGCCGAGCAGGCGAAGACGCCTGCGCTGCAGCGCACCCAGCAGCAGTACGCCGAGGTTCCGCAGGTCCTCGGTGAACTGGCGCAGGTGCAGAGCGCGCGGGACACCGCGAAGGCCTACGAGGTGCCCCTGTACGCCTACCTGGACCGCATCGCCACGGGCGCCCCGTCCGACCTGTCGCTGAGCTCGCTGACGATCGCCGTCACGGCGGGCAGCGGCAGCAGCAGCGGCACCGTGGACGGCACCACCCCGGTGGTCGCCGACGGCATCGGGACCGTGAACGTCACCGGCTCCACGAAGAGCCAGGACAAGGTCGCCGCCTGGATGGAGTCGCTGGAGGCGATCGACGGCCTCGACGCCACCGCGCTCTCCAGTTCGCAGCGCGACGAGCAGGGAACCGTCACCTTCACCACGTCCAGCACCCTGACGTCGGCCGCGCTCGCGCACGGTTCGTGACGCGGAACGACAGGAGCACCCCATGAGCATCTCGAAGACCAAGCTGTGGACGGCCGGTGCCGTCCTCGTGTCGCTGGCGCTGGTGCTGGCCACGTGGTTCCTCGTCATCTCGCCCAAGCGCGCCGAGGCGGCGGACCTCGCCACCGACCGTGCCGCGGCGGAAGCGTCCAACGCGTCGATCCGGCTGAAGACCGAGCAGCTGCAGGCGCAGTTCGCCACGCTGCCCGAGCGGCGCGCCGAGCTCGCCGAGATCCGTTCGGAGTTCCCGTCCGAGGCCGAGGTCCCCACCCTGCTGCGCTCCCTGGAGCAGCACGCCACCTCGGCGGGCGTCACGCTGGTCAGCATCACCCCCGGTGCGCTGGCGGCGTACGTCCCCGGTGCGGACCCCGCTGCGGCGACCACTCCCACCGCCTCTGGAGCGACGATCTCCGCCCTGCCGGTGACCGTGGCGGTGAGCGGTTCCTTCGCGCAGACCGAGCTGTTCGTCAAGCAGGTGCAGGCGGACATGAAGCGTTACCTGCTGCTCGAGAACGCGAGCCTGGCCGTCGAGGACTCCGCGGCAGGGGAGACCTCCGCGGTCACCACGACCCTCATCGGCAAGATCTTCGTGCTGCCGGTCACCAGCACCGTCACCGACGCACCGGCCGTCACCGCCACCGCCCCCGCCTTGACGCCGCCCAGCGCCACGACCACCGAGACCACCTGAGGGACGCGATCATGAGTTTCTCCAGCTCCCCCGACTCCTCCTCGCCCCAGCCGGACGAGTCCGTGACCGAGGAGTTCCCCGAAGGTCCCGGCCGCCGTCTCGACGCTCGTGTGGTGCGTTCCCTGGTGGCCGGTGCGCTCGGCGTGGCCGTCATCGGCGGTGGTGCTGCGGGCTTCCTGTGGCTGAGCAGCGCGCCCTCGGGTGCGGAGGCCGTCAGTCCCTACGCCGGTGGTGTCGCCACACCGCCGGTCGCCACGTCCTCTCCCAGCGGTGATCCGGTCGCCTTCGCGGCCGGCGGCCGCGACATCTTCGCCGGCACGGCAGTGCCGACCACGGCGACCGATCCCCTCGTCGGGGTCACGGGTGTCGCGTCGTCCAGCACCTTCAGCGGGGTCACGGTGCCGAGCGCATCCAGCGGCTCGACGACTCCCGCCCCGGCCCGGGGCACGTCCTCCGGCGCCACCACGACCTCGCCGGTGACGTCCGCTCCGACCGCGACCGGTTCCGCTCCCGGGCCCGCCGTCTCGACCACCCCGTCGGACACCCGGTCCACGGCCCCCGGTTGGACGGTGCCTCAGGTGTCCTTCGTGACGGGCACGGACAGTGCCGGCCTGTTCCTCATCGCAGGCGAGCACGTGCGCGTCGCGGCCGGCGACCTGGTCTACCCGCTCGGCATCCGCTACGGCGGCCTGGTCGGCGGGGCTGAGACGACCACCCCCGTGGACGGCGAGCTGCCGCCCGTCACAGCCGTCTTCACCACCGAGAACGACGCACGGACCGGATGGGTCATCACGTCCGACCCGAAGGGAGAGGTGCTGCTGCCCGACGCCGTCGTGGGCCACCCGCAGGGCCGTGTCCGCGCCTACGGCGTGCTGGGCAAGCAGACCTGGATCCGCGTCGACCGCGAACCGGGCAAGCTCCACTCCGAGGACGCTGTCGTGGAGGGCACGGGGTTGACCTTCCTCGGTGACGCCCCCGGCGTCGAGGGCCTGCCCGTGGCGGACGTCTACTTCAAGGACGCCGCCGGGAACTTCTACTTCGGCACGTTCGGTGGAGGTGAGTCCGATGGCGTCTCGTTCTGAGCGCTCCAGCGCCCGCCGGCGCACCGGCGCGGTCGCGGCCCTGGTGGGCCTGGCGACCGTGGCGGGGGCAGCCTCGGCGGCGGCGACCCCCACACCGGTGACGGCGCACCGCGCCTACGGCGTGGACCGCTACGCGACCGCGGCGACGCTCGAGGACCCCGCCCGCGACGTCGCGTACGTCGTCACGGGGGCGAGCTTCGCCGACGGCGTGACCGCCGGCGCTCTGGCCGGGCAGGACGGGGCGAACATCTTCCTCACCCCGCGCCCGCAACTCACCGACGACGTCCGCGCCGTCATCGGCTACTACCGCAAGGTTGTCGTCGTGGGCAGCGAGTCGGCTGTCGGGCCGGACGTGGTGACGTGGTTGCGGCAGAACACGCGGGCCGAGCTGTCCCGCGTCGGGGGTGCGGACCGGTACGAGACGGCGGCGAAGCTGTCGGCGGCGTCGTTCGCGCCCGGCGTGGCCGACGTCGTCATCGCCACCGGCACCGACTACGCGGACGCCCTCGCGGGTTCCGCCGCGGCCGCCTCGGTCGATTCCCCCGTCATGGTCGTGGAGCCGGGCCGCGTCCCCGATAGCGTGCGCGCCGAACTGGAGCGCTTGCGACCCGGGCGGATCACCGTCCTCGGTGGGGAGGGCGCCGTCAGCGCGTCCGTCGCCGCCGACCTCGCGCAGTACACGACCGGGGACGTCCGCAGGCTGGCGGGTGCCGACCGCTACGAGACGGCGGTCGCCGTCAGCCGTGCCTACTTCCCCACGGGGTCGAGCTGGGTGGAGCTCGTCAGCGGCTCCGCGTGGCCGGACGCCATCGCCGCGGGCGCCTCGGCGGGCCGGCGCGAGTCACCGGTCCTGCTGACCCCCCAGTACTGCCTGCCCCAGGTGGTGAACCTGGAGATCGAGCGCCTCCGCCCGAACTCGCTCCAGGCCGTCGGCGGGGACGGTTCGTACTCCGAGGTCGCCGCCAAGCGGACGTCCTGCGGTGCGGGGGAGAAGACGTACCTCGACGAGCTCGCGCAGCCTGAGGGCAACGCCACGTACGTGCAGTCGCACGCCACGATCGGTGGGGTGTTCTACCCGCGCTCGGCGGCGTTCTCCACGTACGTGCCCACCAGCACGACGGACACCCGCAACGCGGAGTACCGGGTGTGGGACATCGGGGCCGGTCGCTCGCGGTTCACCGCGGTCGTCGGTGTCGCCGACGGCGTCACCTCGGGCCTGACCGCCCGCGTCGAGGTGTTCGGGGACGAACGACTGCTCAGCAGCTACGAGGTGGCCGTCGGGAAGCCGGCGAGCATCGACGTGGACGTGCGCGGTGTCCGCAACCTCAAGCTGGTGACGACGTCCTCGGACCGCACGTCGACCGGGGACGAGACGGACCACGTCGTCTACTTCGGCGACTCCGCGGTGCGCTGAGCACGCCCGGCACCGCACAGGGCCCGCACCCCGCCTGGGGTGCGGGCCTTCCTCATGTCCAGTCGACGTCTTGAGCCGATACTCACCGCCTGAGTGACTGTTTCAGATGTGTGGTGAGGGCTGCGC
>NZ_JBBBEM010000109.1:0-26769 GCF_037154035.1 Kineococcus sp. G2
GAGTCCGCGTCCTGAGCCTCTTGACACCGATCACCCACATAGCGCCGAGAAGCGGGCGGTCTAGACGCACCCTCGTGTCACACCACACACGCGTTCACGCCGACCGCCACAGCCGTTGAGCCCACCAGCAGAGCCCCTCAAGCACCAGCACGCTGCACAAACGGCGAGTCAGCGCCGATCGATCGTGGCCTCGGTCCGCGCACCGTCGTCGGTGCGCGTGGACGTCCAGGTGCAGGTCCACTGCACACCGTCGGACGCGCCCGTCACCTCGAAGGCGTCACCCGACTCCACCGACACCTCGCGCACCTGCACGTCATCTCCAGCGCTGGACAAGTCGTACTGCTGCACCGCCATGTCCTGGCAGGTATCGAGAGCGACATCGCGCGGGTCAGGCACGTCGGAGCCGCTGCACGCTGCAAGGCCGACCACCAGGACCACACCAGCAAGGGCTCCGCAACGCTTCACAGCTCCCACCCCCATCGGCTCTTCCGTCCCAGCAGGCTGCCCTCGCGCTGCAGCGGACTGACCGACTCATGCCGCGCCACTTCGCCCGTCATGCTCACAAGCTTCCATGATCCGTCGTGTTCGTCACCTTGCGCGGTATCCGCTCATCCCGCTGTCACACAGCAGCGATCCTGGGCGTCAGGACGCGCCCGGCGGTGCGCGCCAGTGCGTAGGCGAGGGTGGCGACCTTCCACCCGCTGCGCTCCCCGAAGCGGTAGTCCGCCGCCGGCACCAATCGCGCCGCAAGGTCCGGGCGCTGGTGGGCCAGGTAGCGCCGCGCTCTGCCCGCGTGCGTGGGCGCGGAGGCGATCGTGATGCTGCCCGCCTGCTCGAGCCGGCCCAGGCAGTGCTGCACGTTCTGCCAGGTGCTGCGCGCGGCCTCCTCCAGTTCCGTGCGCTCGTCCGGCACGCCCAGGACGTCGCGGGCGTAGTCGGCCATGACGCGTGCCTCGCTGGGTTCACCGGGGGCGCCGGTGCGCCCGCCGGTGAAGAGCAGCCGGCCGTGCACCGGGTGCATCGAGCGCACCGCGATGTCGGCGCGCCAGCGCTGCACCGGGTGCAACTGCCCGCCGGGGCGGCTGGGGCTGCCGAGCACCAGCACCACCTGCGGGCCCGTGACCAGCCAGGCACCGCCCTCGGAAGGGGGCGGCCAGCCGTGGCGGGAGGCGTGCCACTGCACCAGCTCAGCGATCAGGACGACCACCGCGGGCAGGGCCGCAGCAGACGACGCGGCGGCCACCGGAAGCGACAGGTGCAGCGAGCGAGGCACATGACGAGCATCCGGTCAGGCGGCGCCGTCAGCGGAGGCGACACGCACGGTCATCCCGCCAACCGGGCGCGATCACGACCGAGGTCATCGCAGTCATGTCGATGTCTGCGCCTGGGAAGAGGCATCGTCGTGGGTCGGTCGTGATGGGGGGGTCACCGCACCAAGCAGGTGCGGGCGGCCTGGATGACGGCTTGCGCGACGCGATCCAGCGCTGGGGAGCGCAGCTTCCACTGCTGCCAGTACAGCGCGACGTCGATCGCGCCGGATGGGTCGATGTCCAGGACGTGGTCGCCGTCCTGCCCGGAGTGGGCCTGCAGCTCGGGGAGCATGCCCCAGCCCATGCCCAGGCGGACGGCGGTCAGGAAGTCGGCGGTGGAGGGCACGTAGTGCACCGGCGGGTGCGCCGGAGCGGGCAGGCGCTCCCGCAGGTACCGGTGCTGCAGGTCGTCCTTGCGGTCGAAGAGCACCACGGGAGCTGCGCCCAGCGCCTCGGGTGTGACCCCATCGGGGAACCAGCGCCGGGCGAAGGCGGGCGCCGCCATCGGCCGGTAGCGCATCGCGCCCAGCCGGGTCACCGTGCAGCCGGCCACGGGGTTGGGGTCGGTGGTGATGGCGGCCACCACCGTGCCCGCGCGCAGCAGGCCCGCGGTGTGCGCCTCGTCGTCGCGGTGCAGGTCGAAGCACGGTCCGGCTCCTGCCGGTGCGGCCGCCAGTGGAGCCAGCGCGGGCAGCACCCACGTGCCCAGGGAGTCGGCGTTGACGGCGATCGGCAGGCTCTGGTGCTGCCCGGAGCCGGCGTCCAGCTCGGCGAGGGTCTCGTCGGCCAGCAGTTCGACCTGGCGGGCCAGGCGCAGCAGCACCTCGCCGGACTCGGTGACCCGCACCGGCTTGCTGCGCACCAGCAGCACCCGGCCGGTGGCCACCTCCAGAGCACGCAGCCGCTGGCTGATCGCCGAGGGCGTCACGTGCAGAGCGCGGGCGGCGGCCTCGAGGGTGCCCTCGGAGACCGCAGCGCTCAACGCACGCAGGTGGGCCAGGTCCACATCCATGAACAGCGATGCTAATGACGATGCAGAAGAGTTAGCTTCCCTCATCTCCTTGGGAGTGCTTACGGTCGCCCGGTGCTGCCGCCCGCCCTCCTCGCTGCCCTCTCCGGTCTCGCCCTGGGCCTGTCGCTGATCGTGGCCATCGGCTCGCAGAACGCCTTCGTGCTGCGCCAGGGCCTGCTCGCTCAGCGCACCGGCGCGGTGGTGCTGGTGTGCGTGCTCTCCGACGCGGTGCTCATCACCGCCGGGGTGGCCGGTGCCGGCGCCGTCGTGCGCAGCGCGCCCGGTGTGCTGGACGTGGTGCGCTTCGCCGGTGCGGCTTTCCTGGCCGCCTACGGCGTGCTGGCCGCTCGCCGGGCGCTGCACCCGCAGGCGCTGGACCCGCGCGGCGGTGGCGCGCCGGCCTCCCTGGCCGCGACCGTCGGCACGGCGCTGGCTCTGACCTGGCTGAACCCGCACGTCTACCTCGACACCGTCGTCCTGCTCGGCTCGATCGCGCAGAACCACCCCGGGCGGCAGTGGTGGTTCGCCGCCGGGGCGGCCCTGGGCAGCGCGCTGTGGTTCACCGCCCTGGGGTACGGAGCGGCGCTGCTGCGCCCGCTGTTCGCCAGGCCGCGCGCCTGGCAGGTGCTGGACGCGCTCATCGCGTTGGTGATGTTCACCCTGGCCGCGTCCTTGCTCTTGAGCACCGTCTGAGCTGGACCTCGCAGTCGGTGACCGGGGGACGGGTGCAGAACGGAGGACACCGCTGCAACCGCAGCTGACCTGCAGACCTGCGCAGCACCCGCTGATCACGGCGTGGTCCGTGCGGTCGTGGCGCGGAGCGGGACGCGCGGTCATCCCGCGGTGCGCGTCAAGAAGAACCAGGACCACCTGGTAGCACAAGTGCTACCTTGCCCCTATGACAGTCGTCGGTCTTCGCGAACTGCGCCAACAGGCCTCCGAACTCGTCCGCCGCGTAGAAGCGGGAGAGGAGGTCACCATCACCGTGGCCGGCCGGGCCAGTGCTCGGCTCGTCCCCGCCAACGCCAGGTCCTGGCGCACCTGGACCGACGTCGAGGAACTGTTCTCCGGACCCGCCGACCCGACGTGGGAACAGGATCGAGACCTCATCGACTCCGAGATCCGCGACCCCTGGGAACCGCGGTGAGGGCGGTCATGGACACCAGCGTCGTCATCGCCCGCGACATCGGCCCGCTACCCGGAGAACTGGCCATCAGCTCCGCGACCTTGGCCGAATTGCACTTCGGAGTCCTCGTGACGGCCGACCCGGCAGTCCGCGCCGAACGCCTGCGCCGACTGTCACTCCTCCAGCGACGATTCGACGCCCTACCCTTGGACGAATCCGTCGCCGCCAGCTATGGGCAACTGGCCGCCGCAGTCGTAGCTGTGGGACGGCAACCGCGCGGTCGCACGATGGACCTGCTCATCGCCGCCACCGCCCATGCGCACGACGCTCGCCTTTACACCCGCAATGCCGCGGACCTCGAAGGCGCGGACGAGCTCGTCGAGGTCGTCTCCGTCTGACGCCTCCGCCGCTGCTGCTGCGACGTCACGGTCATCCCGCTGATGGAGTGCGGCGTCAGGTGTCGTGCCAGCTCTCGACGAGGGTCTCCACCGCGGGGACCGGCTCCTGGGGGGGTGAGCACCTCGACGTTGTAGGCGCCGTGCGGAGCACGGTGCACCCACGCCAGGCGTGTCTGCCCAGCGAGGCGGTGCTGCACTCCGATGCGGGTGCCGGCGATGTCGATGCGCAGGGAGTCCCCGCTGACGGGCAGTCGGTGGGTCATCGGCCGGTGCAGTGGCGGGTGCTCGGTCCAGGCGCTGCCGGGTTCGTACGTCAGGGACAGGTGGGTCACGCCGTGCTCCACCGCGCGGGCGGCTTGGACCTGCTGCCACTGCAGCGCCCGCGGGACGTAGAGGATGGAGAGGTGGTGCCAGGCGCCTGCGGTGATGTCCTCCGCCGAGGGCAGCGGTCGGTAGACCGGGGACGCGAAGTGCTCGCGGACCTCCGGGCCGCACAGGGCAGACAGGGTGGGCGGGGGGAAGCCGAGGCGGTGGCGTACGTCCTGTTCGTCCACCAGGACGTACGACTCGCTCAGCGAGTCGTCCGGCAGCCGCTTGCGCCCGTGCGGCCGCGGCGGGGCTGCCAGCGACCTCAGCACCGCCTGCACTTCCCCGGGCATCGGCAGCGAGGTGATCAACCCCCAGGTCGAGGGACCCTGCGGCGGCTGCGTCATGCCGCGACGCTGCCCGCCCGACACCGCCGGAGGCAAGCCGGGCCGCTCTCCGAGACGCACGGTCACCCCTGCGGGCTCAGGCGGTCAGCGACCCAGCGGTCGTGGCGATCTCAATGTGCTTCCGCGAGGATCTCGTATCGACGATTCGCTGTGCTGACGGTGCGCCGTCATCGACTCCGCCGAGGTGCTCCTGAAGGACGCGCGTCGCCGCACGGGACTCACGCATGCCCGACTGGGCCAGCGCCTGCTGGACGTGCAGGCGGCCCTCGACGCCATCGACGCCCACACCCGCCGCGGCGAGTTGCCCGACGGCCTCGTCTTCGTCCCCCGCGAGCGGGAGGTTCCCCCAGCCGTCCGGGTGCACCTCACCGAGATCGGCGAGGCCGTCAGAGCCATCCCCAGCGAGGTGCTCGCCGGCGAGCCGGACCTGCCGTGGTCGGAGATCGCCCGCGTGCGCGATCACCGCGGCCGCCGCCACGCCGACCACGGCCCCCACCAACGCGGCGGTCGCTCACGCGTCCCCGGTGCAGCGCGCCCTCGCCCGCGCCCCACGACCGACACCGTCGTACCCGACCACCACCGTTGCCGGGATTGCGCCAGGTGTTGCGTTGGGACAACCTGGAGAGGGTGAAGCGCAAGACAACGGCGTCCTCAGGCGCGAAGCAGCTGCACAACCGCCTCGCGGTGCTGCGCACCGAGCGGGGCATCACCCGCCGGCAGCTGGCCGAAGCGGTCGGCGTCAACGTCCAGACCGTCGGCTTCCTCGAACGCGGCGACTACGGCCCCTCGCTCGAGCTCGCCCTGCGCCTGGCCGGCTACTTCGCCCTGCCGGTCGAGGCGATCTTCTCCCTGACCCCCTTCCCACCCATGTCGGCGCAGCTGTACCCCGGCCCCGCGACGTCCTCGACGGCAGGAGCGAGCTCGTGAACACGCCACCCACCGGCACCCGCGTCCCCGCGAGCACCGCCACCCCTCGAAGCAGCGCGCAACGCCGCGCGCGGCTTCGCGCCGAGATGCAAGCGCGCGTGCAGGAGCAGCGGCAGCAGCCGCTGCCGCCCTGGCTGGCCACCCGCACCGCCCGCCGCGCCCTGGCCCTGCTGCCGGCGCTCACCTTCACCCTGGGTGTGGCCGCCGCCGTGGCCGGCGGGGGTGCCCTGACCGCGCTGCTGATGGGAACCACCTCGATCGTGGGTGCCACCGGCATCGTCCAGCTGCGGCGCGCGACCCGGATGCTGGACACCGCCCCCGAGGACCTGCTCGACGAGCGCGAGCTCAGCGAACGCGACCACGCCTACCGGCGCGGTTTCCGCCTGACGCTGGTGCTGCTGGGGGCACTGCTGACCCTGGCCGTCCTCAACGGCTTCCTGGCGCAGGAGACCGACCTGGAACTCGTCGGCAGCGTCGGCTGGATGGCGCTGCTGTTCGCCTCCTCCCTGGCGGCCGGCGCGCTGCCCGCCGCAGCCCTGGCGTGGCACTGGCGCGCCCCGGCGGACGAGGTCGACGACCTCGACGAGTGAGCGCGGTGCGGTGCGCCCGCTCGGCCGACGTCCCCGAGCAGTGCCGCAGGGGCGGTGACGCACGTCACCGCCCCTTCTCCGGGAACCGCGATCACGCCCCCGCGCGGGGATCGTCCAGCACGTCGCGCCAGGAGTGCTGCGGGACGTAACCGAGCAGGTCGCGGGCCTTGTCGATGCTGTACAGGGTTTCGTCGCGGCCCAGCTCGCGGCGCACCTCCACACCGTCGTAGAAGGTGTCGATGATCTCCCGGGTGGTCGCGGCGACGGACGTGTCGGCGTTGGCGACGTTGAAGATCTCGAAGCCGAGCCCGTCGGTCTCCAAGGCTCGCAGGGTCGCCTGGCCCAGGTCGCGCACGTCGATGTAGGCGAAGATGTTCCGCCGCCGCAGCGACGGGTCGGCCAGGAAGGGCGGGAACTTCTCGGCGTACTCGTCGGGCTCGATGACGTTGTTGATCCGGAACCCGTAGACGTCGGCGCCGGTGCGGGCGTGGAAGGAGCGGGCCACCACCTCCCCGGCCACCTTCGACATGGCGTAGGAGTCCTCCGGCACCACGGGGTGGTCCTCGTCGACGGGCACGTACAGCGGCTTGCGCTCGCCGCGCGCGAAGCAGATGCCGTAGGCCGTCTCCGAGGAGGCGAAGACCACCTTGCGGATGCCGAGCCGGGTCGCGGCCTCCAGCACGTTGTAGTGAGCCAGGATGTTGCTCTCGAACGTCGTGGCGTCCGGGGCGAGGAGGATCCGGGGGATCGCCGCGAAGTGGACGACGGCGTCGTACGCCGACCCGGAGGTCGCCCCGGGGTGCGGGTCGTCGAGGTCGGCCATCGTGGGCATTCCCGCCATCGCCGAGTAGACCTGCCCGGCATCGGTCAGGTCGACCTGGAGGTCGGTGACCTCGGGGTGGCCCAGCGGGGTGAGGTCGGCATTGGTGACCTGGTGCCCCCGGGAGGCCAGGTACGGCGCGACGTGGTGACCGGCCTTGCCGCTGCCGCCGGTGAAGAAGATGCGCATGCGCCCACCCAACCACCCGTCCCCCACCTCGACACGGCGAGCCGCTGCCCGCCACGGGTCCGAACGCGCGGACGTGGCGCGTTCCGAGCCGTCGACGGCCCGGCGCGCACGCCGGTGACCGGCCGGAGCCCCCGGGCAGCGGGGCACCGATGAGTTCCGCGGCGCCGGCGGGTCGGAAGGGGTGTCACCCCGGACCCGTGGACTGCACGGGTCACCCGGCCCGTCCCCAGGAGGTTCCCCGTGGCGTCCCACCTCTGCCCGTACGTCTCCCTGCCCGGCACCGCCCGCGAGGCGCTGGCCTTCTACCGCTCGGTGCTCGGCGGGGAGGTGAGCACCTCCACCTTCGCCGAGTTCGGCGGCGCCGAGGGCGCCGACCCCGACGGCGTCATGCACGGCCAGCTCGACACCCCGTCCGGCTTCACGCTGATGGTCTCCGACGCGATGCCGGGGATGTCCTCGGCCAGCGGCGGGAACATCGCCCTGTGCCTGTCCGGCGACGACCTCGAGCAGCTGCGCGGGTTCTTCGACGGCCTCGCCGAGGGTGGGAAGGTCACGACCCCGCTCGAGGTGCAGGTGTGGGGTGATCAGTACGGGGCCCTCACCGACCGGTTCGGTGTCGACTGGATGGTCAACGCCTCGACCCGCGGTTGAGCGGGGTCAGCTCGCTCGGCGCGCCCACGCGTCGGCCCACTCGTCCACCGCTCCGCCGGCCAGGGCGTCGCGCAGGTCGAGCAGCGCGGTGAGCCGGTCCGTGCCCAGCCCGGCCAGCGCGACGAGCGTCGCCGCCCGGATCGCGTCGTCGTGCAGGTCGTCCGGGGTGAGCCGGTGCAGGTCCAGCAGGTCGGCGCCGGTGCGCGGGTGCGCGCGCCGGCGCTCGACGCGCTCCCACAGCAGGTGCGGGGAAGGGGTGCTCATCCGTGGCCTCGCTCGTCGTGCTCATCGGGGTCGTGAGGCGCGCTCCGCCGCAGCGGTCGCCGGACCGGCCCGCTGCGGCGGGCAGCCGGGTCGACCGGTCGGGCCGGACCGGATCACCTCGCACCCGGTGCAACACCGCGCAGGCGCGTTCCGCGACCCGCGCGACGCTGTCGCGTGCGTCACGTCCCCGCCCGTCGAGCCGGTGGGCCGAGCGGTCCCCGTGCTTCGATGGCACCGTGCACCGGTCGGTCCGCGCCGTCCCCGTCGTCGCCCTCCTGGTCGTCGCGGGGTGCTCGGACGACCCCGAGCCGGTGAGCCGGCAGGACGTCGCCGTCTGCTTCTCCCCCGAGGGGGAGGTCCCGCCGAACGGACGCTTCGATGTGGAGTTCCGGCAGGACGGCGAGGTCGTGGCCGAGGGGTCCACCACGGCGGGCATCGCGCTGGGCGTCGAGGTGCCCGCCGGGGAGGTCGACGTGTACGTGAACGGGGAGTTCCACGGGCAGGCGTACACAGCCGCTCCCGCCGCCGACGACGGGGAGGCTCCCGTCGGGGGCGTCTACCTCAGCGCCCCCGGTTGCCCCGAGGAGCCGCCCTTCGGCTGAACCGGGTCGGTCGTGCCGGTCGGGAGGTGGAGCCGCGAGCGCCGCGGAACTCATCGACGTGCAGGGACCCGCCCCCGGGCGCTCACCCCGGCCCGGCCTCCACCACCCGCTTCAGGCGGGCGAGGTCCGCGGTCACGAGAGCGGCGTCCCGTTCGAGGTCCGCGTCGCTGGCGCCGGGCGGGCGGCGCAACGTGAAGACCACCTCGCACCCGTCGCCGTCGGCGAGGACCCGCAGCGGAACGTGGACCTCCTCGCCGGACGGCGTCAGCACGTCGTGGTCGAGCACGCCGAACGCGTTGCGCGGGGCGAACCTGATCCGGGCCCGGCCCTGCGGCGTGCGGACGAACCACTCGCCGTCCTCGTGCACCACCGCGTCGCCCACGCCCGTGGACCAGCGCGGCAGGTTCGCCGGGTCGCGGGCGAAGGCGTAGACCTGGTCCGCCGGCCGGTCGACGTGCACGCTCAGGTGCCGGGATCCGGTGGTCACCGCAGGAGGGTGGCACGGCGGTGCGGGGTCCGGCCAGAGCCCCGCGGGGCCTCGGCAACGTCGCTGCCGCGTGGCACGATCGGCCCCGTCGGCAGTCGAACCGCTCGCACCGCACGGGTGCGCCGAGCCGTGGACGGAGACACCGGTGGACGAGAGCACGGGGACGGGTGCGCAGCACCCCGCGGACGGGCACGACCTGATCCGCGTGCACGGGGCGCGGGAGAACAACCTCAAGGACGTCAGCGTCGAGATCCCCAAGCGCCGGCTGACGGTGTTCACCGGGGTCTCCGGCTCGGGGAAGAGCTCGCTGGTGTTCGGCACCATCGCTGCGGAGTCGCGGCGGCTCATCAACGAGACGTACAGCACGTTCGTGCAGGGTTTCATGCCGTCGCTGTCGCGGCCCGAGGTCGACCTGCTCGACGGGCTGACGACCGCCATCGTCGTGGACCAGGAGCGGATGGGCGCCGATCCGCGCTCCACCGTCGGCACCGCCACCGACGCCCACGCGATGCTGCGCATCCTGTTCAGCCGGCTCGGCACACCGCGCATCGGCGGCCCCGGCGCGTTCTCGTTCAACGTCCCCTCCGTGCGGGCCAGCGGCGCCATCACCGTGCAGCGCGGCGAGCGCACCAAGGCGGAGAAGGCGACGTTCAACCGCCTGGGCGGCATGTGCCCGCGCTGCGAGGGCACGGGCACGGTCAAGGACATCGACCGCACCGCGCTGTACGACGCCGGCAGGTCGCTGAACGAGGGCGCGCTCCTGGTGCCCGGGTACAGCATGGACGGCTGGTACGGCCGCCTGTTCCAGGGGATCGGCCTCGACCTGGACAAGCCGATCGGGCGGTACACGGAGCGGGAGCTGGACGACCTGCTCCACAGGGAACCGACCAAGGTGAAGGTCGAGGGCGTCAACCTCACCTACGAGGGCGTGATCCCCAAGATCCAGAAGTCGGTGCTCGCCAAGGACGTGGACGCCCTGCAACCCCACGTCCGCCGCTTCGTGGAGCGGGCGGTGACGTTCCGGACCTGCCCGGGCTGCGACGGCACGCGGCTCGCCCCGGAGGCCCGATCGTCCCGGATCGCCGGGAAGAACATCGCCGACGTGTGCGCCATGCAGATCAGCGACGCGGCCCGGTGGGTCGGCGAGCTCGACGAACCCTCGGTGGCACCGCTGCTGAGCGGGTTGCGGCACCTGCTCGGCTCGTTCACGGAGATCGGTCTGGGGTACCTCTCGCTCGACCGCCCGTCGGGGACGCTGTCGGGCGGTGAGGCGCAGCGCACCAAGATGATCCGCCACCTCGGTTCGGCGCTCACCGACGTCACCTACGTCTTCGACGAGCCGACGATCGGCCTGCACCCGCACGACGTGGCGCGGATGAACGACCTGCTGCTGCGGTTGCGGGACAAGGGCAACACGGTGCTCGTCGTGGAGCACAAGCCCGAGGCGATCGCGATCGCCGACCACGTCGTCGACCTCGGCCCCGGTGCCGGGACGGCCGGCGGCACCGTCTGCTTCGAGGGCACCGTCGAGGGGTTGCGGGCCAGCGGCACGACCACCGGCCGCCACCTCGACGACCGCACGCGCCTGAAGGAGGCGGTGCGGGAACCCACGGGGGTGCTCGAGGTGCGCGGCGCGAGCACCCACAACCTCAAGGGCGTCGACGTCGACGTCCCGCTCGGGGTGCTGGTCGTCGTCACCGGGGTGGCGGGCTCGGGCAAGAGCTCGCTCGTGCACGGGTCGATCGCCGGGCGCGAGGGGGTGGTGGTGGTCGACCAGGGCGCCATCCGCGGCTCCCGCCGCAGCAACCCCGCCACGTACACCGGGCTGCTGGAACCGGTCCGCAAGGCGTTCGCGAAGGCCAACGGCGTCAAACCCGCGCTGTTCAGCGCCAACTCCGAGGGCGCCTGCCCCACCTGCGGCGGCGCCGGCGTCGTCTACACCGACCTGGGGGTGATGGCCGGCGTGGCGACCACCTGCGAGGACTGCGAGGGCAAGCGGTTCCAGGCCGCGGTCCTCCAGCACCACCTCGCCGGGCGCGACATCAGCGAGGTGCTGGCGATGACCGTGACCGAGGCGGAGGGGTTCTTCGGCACCGGGGAAGCACGCACCCCGGCCGCGCACGCCGTCCTGGCACGGCTCGCCGACGTGGGGCTCGGCTACCTCACCCTCGGCCAGCCGCTGACCACGCTGTCCGGCGGCGAGCGGCAGCGGCTGAAGCTGGCCACGCACATGGGCCAGGAGGGCGGCGTCTACGTCCTCGACGAGCCGACCACCGGGCTGCACCTGGCCGACGTCGAGCAGCTGCTCGGCCTGCTGGACCGGCTCGTGGACGCCGGCACGTCGGCCGTCGTCATCGAGCACCACCAGGCGGTCGTGGCGCACGCCGACCGGGTCATCGACCTCGGCCCCGGCGCCGGTCACGACGGGGGCCGGGTCGTCTTCGAGGGCACCCCCGCCGAGCTCGTCGCCGCCCGCTCCACCCTGACCGGCGAGCACCTGGCGGCCTACGTCGGCGCCTGAACGCGGCCGTGCCGACGACCCGCCACCGACATCGTTCAGGGGAGGCTATCCTCACCGCGTCGCGGCGACGCCGTGGCCCACCGCCGACGACCCTGGAGCCCCGCATGCGCCGCCGCACCCTGCTGACGACCGTCCTCACCACCGCCGGGGCGCTGGCCGCCACCGCCGCGTGCGGGGACGGCGACGAGGGCGGCGACGCGGCGGCCGCCCCCGCGACCACGAGCGCGGGCACCGGCGCCTTCCCCGCCACCGTGGAGCACGCCTTCGGCACCACCACGATCGAGGAGGAGCCGCAGCGGGTGGTCACCGTCGGCTTCAACGACCAGGACTTCGTCCTCGCGCTCGGCGTCACCCCCGTCGGCGTGCGGGAGAACCTCGGCTACGACGCCTCCACCCGGCCGTGGGCGCAGGACCTGCTGCCCGCCGAGCCGCTGCCCCTGGTGGGCTCGACGGAGCTCAGCGTCGAGGCGATCGCCGCGCTGACGCCCGACCTCGTCATGGGCACCTACGCGTTCCTCACCGAGGGCGTCTACCAGCAGCTGTCCGGCGTCGCCCCCACCGTCGGGGACCTGGAGGTGTCGCCCGAGGGCGGCTCCACCGCCACCTGGCAGGAGCAGCTCGCCGCCACCGGCACCGCCCTGGGGAGGTCCGAGGAGGCCGAGGCCCTCACCGCCGAGGTGGAGGAGACGTTCGCCGCGGCCCGCGAGGCGCACCCCGAGTTCGCCGAGCGCACCGTCAGCGTGGTGCTCGTGCTGGACTCCGGCTACTACGCGCTGGACTCCTCCGACCCGCGCGGCCGGTTCTTCACCGACCTGGGGTTCACCGCCTCCGGCACCACCGGCGAGGTCAGCGCCGAGCAGGTTTCCCTGCTCGACACCGACGTGCTCGTCGTGCTGGGCGCCACCCGGGAGGAGTTCGCCGCGAATCCGCTGGCCGCCGCCCTGCCGGTCGTCACCGAGAACCGCACCGTCTACGTGGGCGACTTCTCCGAGGACTTCGCCGGCGCCCTGGGTTTCGCGAGCCCGCTGTCGCTGCCGTACGCGGTGGAGCTGGCCGTGCCGCAGCTGGCGCTCGCCAGCGACGGCGACCCCGCCACGGTGCCCGCCGAGCTGTGAGGCGCCGCGGCCGGCGGGGTCAGCCCGCCGGCCGCAGCAGGTCGCGCTCCTCCACGAGGCCGAGGGCGAGGGTGCGGTACCCGACCGCCTCGAACAGCACGGTGACGCGGTCCTCCTCGTAGTGCATCACCTGCCCGGCACCCCACTCCGGGTGCTGCACGGTGGAACCCACCGGGAACGGCTCGTCCGCGCCGTCGTCGCTGTGCTCGGCGGCGGTGCCCGCCCGGCAGGTGTCGCAGTGACCGCACGGCTGCTCCAGCTCCTCGCCGAAGTACCCCAGCAGGAACTGCCGGCGGCACGCGGTGGTCTCCGCGTACGCGCGCATCATCTCCAGCCGGGAACGCTCCACGGAACGCTGCTGCTCCGAGCGCTCCACGGCGGCCTCCGCCGCGTCGGCGGGTTTCGGGCCGTCGGGGTCGGCGAGCAACCGGCCCTGCTCGTCCTCGCGGACGGCACCCACCTCCTGCAGGAGGTTCACCACGCCCGCCAGGCGGGTGGCGGTGGTGCCCAGCTCGTCGCGCAGCTCGGTGGGCCCCACCGGCTCGTCGTGCGCGCGCACGGCCGCGGCGACCTCCCGCAGCGGTTCCGGCTTGGCGACGCCGGAGGTGAAGAACGTGCGCAGGCCGAGGTCCTCGGGGCGGTGGTGCAGGACGGCGCGTGCGGGGCGGCCGTCGCGGGCGGCGCGGCCGATCTCCTGGTAGTAGCTGTCCAGGGAGTCCGGGACCTGGGCGTGCACGACGGCGCGCACGTCGGGCTTGTCGATCCCCATGCCGAACGCGTTGGTGGCGACCACCACGTCGAGGGTGCCGTCGACGAACTCGTGCAGCACCCGGTCGCGGTCGGCGCGCTTGCGGCCCGCGTGGTAGAAGTCCGCCGCCCGGCCCGCCTCGCGCAGTTCCGCCGCGAGCTCCTCCGCGTCGCGGCGACGCGCGACGTAGACGATGACGGCACCGTCGGTCGTGGTCACCGACTCCAGGACCCCGGTGCGCTGGCGACCCGCGTCGGAGTACCGGCGCACCTGCAGGTCGATCTCTGGCCGGTCGAAACCCTCCACGACCACCAGCGCATCACGCAGCCGCAACTGCTCCAGGACCTCGGCGCGCACCTGCGGGCTGGCGGTGGCCGTCAGCGCCACCACCTGCGGGCGCCCCAGCCGCTCGGCGGCCGACCCCAGCCGCAGGTACTGCGGGCGGAAGTCGTGTCCCCAGGAGGAGACGCAGTGCGCCTCGTCCACGACGAGGAGCGCCGGGCGCAACGCCGCCAGCTCCTCCACCACCTCGTCGCGGGCGAGCTGCTCGGGGGCCAGGAACACGAACCTCACGTCGCCGCGGCGCAGCGCCTCCTGCGCCTCGCGCCAGGCCGTCGCCGACAGCTGGGAGTTCAGCATGACGGCGCCGCCGCGGCGCACGTCCTCGCGCAGCCCGTCGACCTGGTCGCGCTGCAGGGCGATGAGCGGGGAGACGACGACGACGGGCCCGTCCAGCAGCAGCGCCGGGACCTGGTAGATCGCCGACTTCCCGGCACCCGTCGGCATGACCGCGAGGACGTCTCGGCCGGCGAGCACCGCCTCCATCGCCTCGGCCTGCCCGGGGCGCAGCTCCTCGTACCCGAACGCCTCGCGGGCGGTGCGCTCCAGGTCGGCGCGCCGGTCGCCGCGCCCGCTCACGGGGTCGGCATCCCCCCGTTGACGTTCAGCACCTCACCCACCACGTAGCTCGACTCCGGAGAGGCCAGGAACACGTAGGCGGGGGCCAGTTCCGCGGGCTGCGCGGCGCGCCCGATGGGGGTGGACTGCCCGAACTGCGGCATCGCCTCGTCCGGCTGCCCGCCGGCCACCTGCAGCGGCGTCCACACCGGGCCGGGGGCGACCACGTTGACGCGGATGCCCTTCGGGGCCAGCTGCTGCGCCAGCGCCTTGGACAGGGCGATGATCCCGGACTTCGTGGTGGCGTAGTCCACGAGGTTGGGGGACGGCTGGTAGCCCTGCACGGAGGAGGTGTTGACGACCGTGGAACCCGGCGGCAGGTGCGGCACGGCTTCCTGCACGATCCAGAACAGCGCGTTGAGGTTCGTGCGGACCGTCTCCTCGAACTGCGCCGAGGTGAGGTCGGCGACGTCCTCGACGTGCTGCTGCTTGCCGGCGACGTTGGCGATGAGGTCGATGCCGCCGAGCTCGTCGACGGCGGTGCGCACCAGGGAGCGGGCGAACGCCTCGTCGGTCAGGTCGCCGGGGGCGAGCACGGCCTTCCGGCCCGCGTCTCGCACCAGCTGCGCGACCTGGTCGGCGTCCTGCTGCTCCTCGGGCAGGTAGTTGAGCACGACGTCGGCGCCCTCGCGGGCGAACGCGATCGTGGCGGCGCGGCCGATGCCGGAGTCGGCGCCGGTGACCAGCGCCTTCCGGCCGGCCAGGCGGCCGGTGCCGCGGTAGGTGGACTCGCCGTGGTCGGGGGTCGGGCCCAGCTCGCTCGCGAGGCCGGGCCCCTCCTGCGGCTGGGGCTCGAAGCCCTCGGTGCGGTACTGCGTGACCGGGTTCTGGAAGGTGTACTGGTCGCTCACGGTCCCCACGCTAGGCAGCGTCGCGGCGGCCCGCGCGGTGAGCGGGTCCCGCGGTGGTGTCGGGACCGCCCGGCACACTGGGGGCGTGCGGGAGCAGCGGCTGGTGGACGTGACGCGGATCTACTACGAACCAGCGGCGGCGGAGCTGCCCCGCGGCCGCGAGGTCCTCGAGCGCTGGCCGGACGCCACCCGCGTGGAGGTCGCCAGCCACTGGAACATCCCCGAGCTGCACGGCGACGAGACGAACGTGGCGCGCTGGGTGCGGATCAAGCGGGAGGCGCTCGTGCTGGGGGTGAAGAAGTCCCTCAGCGCGCGCCCCAACGGCCGCTCCGCGGACTTCATCGCCCCCTCCACCGCGAACGGCTGCGCCATGGCGTGCGCCTACTGCTACGTGCCGCGCCGCAAGGGGTACAGCAACCCGATCACGGTGTTCGCGAACATCGAGCAGATCACCGGTTACCTGCGCCGCCACGTCGCCCGCCAGGGTGTCAAGGCCGAGCCGAACCAGGTGGACCCGCACGCCTGGGTGTACGACGTCGGCGAGAACAGCGACTGCTCCGTGGACGCGGAGGTCTCCGGCAACGTCGACGACCTCGTGGCCCTGTTCCGGGGCCTGCCCACCGCGAAGGCGTCGTTCGCGACCAAGCACGTCAACCGGCGCCTGCTGGAGCTGGACCCGCGCGGGCGCACCCGGGTGCGGTTCTCCCTCATGCCGGAGGATGTCGCCAAGGTCCTCGACGTGCGCACCAGCCCCGTCGCCGCCCGCCTGGCGGCGCTGGACGACTTCACCGCCGCCGGGTACGAGGTGCACGTGAACCTCTCCCCCGTCGTCGTCACCGACGGGTGGCTGGAGCAGTGGGCGCGGCTGCTGGACCAGCTCGGCGACGCCACGAGCGAGGCCACCAAGCGCCAGCTCGCCGCCGAGGTGATCTTCCTGACCCACAACGAGCAGCTGCACGAGGTGAACCTCGGCTGGCACCCCAAGGCCGAGGACCTGCTGTGGCGCCCGTCGATGCAGGAACGCAAGCGTTCCGAGGGTGGTGGGGTGAACGTCCGGTACCGCACCGGCGACAAGGGCCGGTACGTGCGGCAACTGCTCGACCTCATCGCCGAGCGGGCCCCCTACCTCGACGTGCGCTACGCGTTCTGACGTGCGCCGAGCGTCCTGACCCGACACGCTGGCGGCATGGCGGAGCAGACGCTGAGCGACGACGAGCGCCGCGACATCGACCGCGCGTTCGGCGAGGCGGTCAACATGACGCCGAAGGAGCTGGAGCAGTGGCTCGGGACGGACGAGTCGCAGTCGGTGGGCCAGAGCGACGGCGACGGGGAGTCCGTCGGCCACGCCTCCGGCCGGCGGATCGTGGAGGTCCTGCGGTCGAAGAAGGGCGAGCTGAGCGGCGACGACTACGCCCACATGAAGAAGGTCGTCGGTTACGTCCACCGGCACTCCGCGCAGCGGCCCGAGGGTGACCTCACGGACACCAAGTGGCGCTACTCCCTCATGAACTGGGGCAACGACCCCCTCAAGCAGGGCTGAACCCGCCCGCACGGCGCCCCGTGACCTTCGAGGTGCACGCCGCGCACCGCGCGGGCACAGTGGGATCAGCACGTACCCAGGACGACGAGCGGCTCCAGCACCGGGGGCCGCAGGAGGAGTTCTTCCATGAGCAGCGTGACCGAGAGCATCGACGTCGACGTCCCCGTCCACACCGCGTACAACCAGTGGACGCAGTTCGAGTCCTTCCCGCAGTTCATGAGCGGCGTCGAGGAGATCACCCAGATCTCCGAGACGCGCAACCACTGGAAGACGAAGGTCGCCGGCGTCGAACGCGAGTTCGACACCGAGATCACCGAGCAGCACCCCGACGAGCGGGTCGCCTGGAAGAGCGTCGACGGCAAGGACCACGCCGGGGTCGTGACCTTCCACCGCATCGCCGACGACAAGACCAAGGTCACCGTCCAGATGGACTGGGAGGCCGAGGGGCTCGTGGAGAAGGCCGGCGCCGCCGTGGGCGCCGACGATCGCCAGATCAAGGCGGACCTCAAGCGCTTCAAGGAGTTCATCGAGACCCGCGGCACCGAGAGCGGCGCCTGGCGCGGGGACGTCACCCCGCCCAAGTGACGCGCTGACGAGGCGCGCGACGCCCGGGAACCCCGCGAGGGGTCCCGGGCGTCCTGCTGCTCCCGTCCCCCGCTCCCCATCCTCTTCCCACCCCCGCCCTCCTCCCGGTGATCAAGGAAGTTGCAACTTCCTTGATCACCGGGAGGTCAGGGCCGGGAGCGGGGATGGGGGTGGGGATGGCGGTGGAGGACGCGGGTAGGGGTGGGGCTGGGGGACGCGACGTCAGGCGAGGCCGAAGCGGAACTCGGTGACGGAGAGGAACTCGTCGCCCTCGCGCAGCACCGTGGTGGGGAAGTCCGGCTGGTTGGGGGCGTCGGGGAACGCCTGCGGTTCCAGCGCCAGCCCGGTGCGCGGGCCGTACGGGGCGCCCGCCTTGCCGGTGAGGGTGCCGGCGAGGGTCCCCCCGCTGAACACCTGCAGACCCGGCTGGTCCGTCCACACCTCCAGCGTCCGCCCCGACACCGGGTCCTCCACGCGCGCCGCCCGCGACACCTCCCGCTCCCCGGCGGGCACCTCCGCCAGCACGAAGCAGTGGTCGAAGCCCGAACCGCGCTCCAGCTGCTCGTCACCGGCCGCCTCGCCGTCGCGCAGCCGGTACCCGACGGGCGTCGCCTCCGTGAAGTCGAACGGGGTGCCGGCCACCGCCCGCCGCTCCCCCGTGGGCACGCCGGTGAGGTCCACCGGCAGGAACGCGGCGGCGTCCACCTGCAGCAGGTGCGCCTCCACCGTGCCGCTGCCCTCCCCGGCGAGGTTCCAGTAGGCGTGGTTGGTGAGGTTCAGGACCGTCGGCGCGTCCGTGGTGGCCGACGTCTCCACCACGAGCACCCCGCCGGTCAGGACGTACTGCACGTGCACGCTCAGCGCCCCGGGGAAGCCCTCGTCCCCGTCGGGGCTGAGCAGGGAGAAGCGCACCCCGCACGCCCCGGGCACCTCGTGCGCCGTCCACAGCCGCTGCGAGTAGGGGTTCCTCCCCCCGTGCAGCGCGTTGCCGCGGTCGGTGGCGGGGATGGAGAACGTCCGCCCGTCGAGGGTGAACGACCCGCCGGCGATGCGGTTGGCGAAGCGGCCCACGCTCGCGCCGAACGAGCGCCCCTTGCCCTCGTACGGGGCGAGCTCACCGAACCCGAGGGCCACGTCGGCCAGGGCGCCGTCGCGGTCGGGCACCAGGACCGACTGGATGCGCGCGCCGTGCTCCACGAGCCCCACCCGCACCGCGCCGTCGTCCAGGACCCACCGCGCGACGGGGTCACCGCCGCCCGTGCGGCCCCACTCCGGCTCGACCCGGACCTCGCCCCGCCCCGCCTCGTGCTTCGCGCCGTGGTGCGTCACGGGGACGACGTTACCGACGACGGCGCGAACGGGCGCGCCCCGCGGTGGTCAGGCCGGCGGCGACGGTGGCGAGGCCGCCGAGCAGCAGCACGCCCGCCACGTTCCAGCCCCACGCCCAGCTCACCCCGGTGAGGGCACGCACCCCCACCACGGTCGCCACGGCGAGGAACGCGAAACCCCACACCACGGCCCCCACCTCCACCAGCGCCCGGCGCTCGGTCGGCGCCGCGTCCGGGCGCTCGTCGTTCACGACCCCTCCAGCAGGCCGGAACCGTCCGCGCCGACGCGGACCTCCCCGCCCCACACCACCGCCCGCACCACCGCGACGCCCTCGGGCACGGTCCACCCGGTCACGTCGTCACCGGTGACCTCGGTGGCGGCGGCGACGCGCTCGGCGTCCGGGCCGGCGGCCAGGACCAGCCGGGTGTCCAGGCCGCCCTCCCGGCCGGTGCCCCCGCCGGTCGCCACCAGGGCCCGGTCGCCGGAGGCCACCGGCACCACGTCGCCGGTGGCCCAGCGCAGGCCGCCGGCCAGGGCGCGGGCGTCCACCAGCACGGTGCGGTCCTCGGGCGCGACGACCTCCAGCCGCCCGGCGGCCAGGGTCGCGGTGACCAGCACCGGTTCGTCCCCCGCGGCGGCGAGGGCGGAGGGGTCCACGCGCATCCGCCCGACGGCGGAGCTGAACGCGTCCTGCTCGCGCACCGACGCCGCCGTCGGCGCCCAGGTGCTGTTCGCGTCCCACCGCCAGCCGCCGGCGGGCGGCAGCGTCCCGGCGAGGACGGTGCACACCGCCAGGGGGACCCCGAACCCGACCAGCGCCGTGCGCCGGCCGGCCAGCCCGGCGGCGACCGCACCGGTGCCGACGACCGCGAGCGCGGCGGTCAGCGCGAGCACCGGCGCCGGGGCGGGCAGCACCGCGAGCAGGTCGGCGAGCACGACGGCACCGGCGGCGAGCATCGCGACGCCGAGCACGACGGTGGTCAGCAGCGGGGAGCCGGGGGCGCGGGCGGCGGCGCGCCGCGCGGCGGCCGCGAGCGCCTTCTCGCGGGCGGCGGCGCGGCGTTCCGCGGCCGAGCCGAAGCCCGCGGCGGGTTCCACCCCGAGGGGTTCCGCGACGAGCTCGTCGACGAGCTCGTCGATCAACTCGTCGACGGGTCGCACCGGGGGCGCCTGCGCCTGCTTCCGCAGCGAGACGGTGGGTGCGCCCGCGCCCGCCGGTTCCGGGACGGGTGCGGGTTCCCGCTGCGGGCGCCGGGCCCACGCGGCGAGGAGGCGGTCGCGGAACAACCACCACAGCAGCGCCGCGACGAGGCTCGTGACGAGGAACCCCCACCCGGCGCCCCCGCCGAAGGGGCCGAACGCCGGGCCTGCCAGGCCGCCGACGGAGAGGTCCAGCAGCACCAGGGCGGCGGCCAGGGCCAGCGACCCGGACACGTCGCCGCGGGCGGCGGCCTCCAGCTCGACGCGGCCGCGCTCGTCCGGCAGGACGGCCCACGCCAGCCCGTACAGGGCCAGGCCGAGACCGCCGACGAGGACGAGGGCGACGAGGAGACCGCGCAGGAGGACCGGGTCGACGCCGAGACGTGCGGCCACGCCCCCGCACACGCCGGCGAACCAGCGGTCCTGCCCGCGCACGACGCCCCAGGAGCGCACGAGCTCGGCGGCGCGGGCCGGCTTGCCGGTGTCGCGCTGGCCGCGCCGGGAGTCGGGGGTGCTCACGGGGACCAGCCTGCCCGTCGCCGCCGCGGCACCGCGATCAGCCCCAGTTCCAGGGCAGGCCGAGGCCGACGCCGCCGATCAGGTCGAGCACGACGAGGCCGACGGCCGCGACGAAGGAGGCGGACACGTCGCCGCGGTGGGCGGCCTGCGCCTCGATGCGCCCGGTGGCGTCGGGCAGCAGCGCCCACGCCAGCCCGTACAGCAGGACGCCGAGGCCGCCGAGGAGGGCGAGGACCACGACGCCGACCCGCACGGCGGCGGGGTTCACGCCCAGGCGGTGGGCGACGCCGCCGCACACGCCGGCCACCCAGCGGTCGTGGCCGCGGGTCAGGCCGGTGCGGCGCACGCCGTCGAAGAACCGGTCGGGGCCGGGTCGGCCCCCCGGCGGCAGCTCGCGGGAGGTGCCGGTGGACTCGCTGGTGGACCCGGTGGGGAACTCCGTGTTCGTCATGGCTCCACGGTGGCGCGGGCGGGGTGCCCGGGGCCATCGGGTGTTCCCCCGGGTGAACCCTGAGCGGACCCTGAACCGGCTCCGGGGAGGTGCCCCGGGGTCGGTGCCGCGTGCCACGATCGCCCCGTGAGCACGAGCGCGACGGCGGCCGCCGGACCGGCCGCACCACCCGGTCCCCGCGCCCGGCTGGTGCGGCCCGCCGCCGGTCGGCGCGCCGGCGGGGTCGCGGCCGGCCTGGCCGCGCACCTGGACGTGCCCGTGAGCCGGGTGCGGGTGGCGTTCCTGGCGCTCGCGGTGCTGGCCGGGACGGGCGCGGCCCTGTACGCCGTCTACTGGTTCCTGGTGCCCGACGAGCGGGACGTGGGCACCGGCGGGCGCCGCGCCGACCCGTCCGCGTGGGTGCTCGCGCACCGCGACGCCCTCGTCGGCGCGGCGCTGGTGCTCGCCGGCGCCGCGGCCGCGCTGCAGGTCGGCGGCGTGGACGCCACGTCCCGGGTGGTGCTGCCGGTGCTCGTCGTCGGCGCCGGGGTGGTGCTGGCGTGGAGCCAGCTCGACGCCACCCGCCGGGCCCGCTGGGCGGGCGCGGGCGACGGGCGCACCGCCGCGCTGCGGGTCGCGGCCGGCACGTCGCTGGTGCTGCTGGGGGTGGTGCTGCTCCTCGTCCAGGGCGGGGACGCCGCCGCCCTGGGCGGTTCGGTGCTGGGGGCGCTGGCGGTGCTCGCGGGCGTGGCCGTGGTGCTGGCGCCGTGGGCGGTGCGGCTGTGGCAGGACCTGGGCGCCGAGCGCGCCGCCCTGGCCCGCGAGCAGGAGCGCGCCGAACTGGCCGCGCACGTGCACGACTCGGTGCTGCAGACCCTGGCGCTCATCCAGCGCCGCAGCGGCGACGCGGTGGAGGTGGCGCGGCTGGCGCGCGCCCAGGAGCGCGACCTGCGCCGGTGGCTGTACGGCGACCACGGCACCGCCGCCGGCACGCTCGGCGCCGCGCTGCGCTCGGCCGCCGCGGAGGTGGAGGACGCCTCGGGCGCGAGCGTGGAGGTGGTGCTCGTCGGCGACGTGGACGGCCTGGCGCTGGACCGCGGCACGAGCGCGCTCGCGCAGGCCGCCCGCGAGGCGCTGCTGAACGCCGGCCGGCACGCCGGCGGCACCGTGTCCCTGTACGCGGAGTCCCTCGGCTCCGGCGACCGGCGCTCGTTCGAGGTGTTCGTGCGCGACCGCGGGCCGGGTTTCGACCTGGACGCGGTGCCGCAGGACCGCCTGGGGGTGCGCGAGTCGATCCTCGGCCGGATGGCGCGCGCCGGCGGCAGCGCGCACGTGCGCCGGCCGGCCGACGGCGGCACCGAGGTGGTGCTGCGGCTGCCCGCGCCGGCCGCGGCGGGGGCGACGTCGTGACGGTGCGGGTGGTGGTGGTCGACGACCACCGGATGGTGCGCAGCGGGGTGCGGGCGGAGCTGGCGGCCGCCGCGGACGTGGAGGTCGTCGGCGAGGCCGGAGACGCCGCCGGCGCCGTGGAGGTGGTGCGCCGGGAACTGCCGGACGTGGTGCTGCTGGACGTGCACCTGCCCGCCGCGGCCGGGGAGGCGCCCGCCCCCGGGGCCGGGTCCGGCGGGGTGCGGGTGCTGGCCGACTGCGCGGACCTGCTCGGCGGCGAGCGGCCCGTGCGGTTCCTGGCCCTGAGCGTGTCCGACGCCGCCGACGACGTCATCGCCGTCATCCGCCGCGGCGCGCGCGGCTACGTCACGAAGTCCATCGGCGGGGACGAGCTGGCCGCGGCGGTGCGCCGGGTCGCCGACGGCGACGCCGTGTTCTCCCCGCGCCTGGCCGGTTTCGTCCTCGACGCGTTCGGCGCGGTCGCCGGGGAGGTCGCCGCCGCCGACGACGAGCTGGACCGCCTGTCGGCGCGCGAGCGGGAGGTGATGCGCCTCATCGCCCGCGGGTACGCGTACAAGGAGGTCGCCAAGGAGCTGTTCATCTCCGTGAAGACGGTGGAGACGCACGTGTCCGCGGTGCTGCGCAAGCTGCAGCTGTCCAACCGGCACGAGCTGACGCGGTGGGCGGCGGCGCGGCGGCTGCTGTGAGGGGCGACGGCTCGAGCGGTTCAGGGCCGAGCGGGCCGGGCACCGCCGGTGGACCCTCGCCGCGCCGCATCAGCCTCTCTAAGCTTCTCTAAGAACTAGGCTTAGAGATCGGGAGGGGTGACTCGTGGACGCGGCGTACAACCCGTACACACCGGGGGCGGGCAAGGCTCCCCCCGCGCTGGTCGGCAGGGAGGAGCAGCTCGAGGAGGGCCGTGTCGTCATCTCCCGCACCGCGCGCGGCGTCTCGGCGGACGCGCCGATCCTCTACGGACTGCGGGGCGTGGGGAAGACCGTCCTGCTCAAGGCCCTGCAGGCGCAGGCCAGCACAGCGGGCTGGATGACCGTCGAGATCGAGGGGAAGCAGGAGTCCACCGAGCAGGACCTCACGCGCCGGCGCCTCGCGAGGGGACTCGTCACGGCTGCGCGCTCGGTGGCACCTCGCCGAGGCCGCCTCTCCGACGCGTGGAGACGGGCCCTCGGCACGATCGGCTCGTTCTCCCTGGCCGCAGGAGCCACGGGGGTCGAGGTGACCCTGGAGGTGCAGCCGAACGAGGGGCGGGGCGACTCCGGCGACCCGGCGATCGACCTGGAGGAACTGGTCAGCGACGCGGTCCCCGCGCTGCAGGAGTCGCACATCGGTCTGGCGATCTTCGTGGACGAGATCCAGGACCTGGACCCGGCGACGCTCAGCGCCCTGATTTCGGTGCAGCACCGAGCCCACCAGAACACCTGGCCCTTCCACCTCTACGGAGCGGGCCTGCCCAACGTGCCCGCCAAGCTCGCGGAGGCCCGTTCCTACGCCGAGCGGTTCCGCTTCGTCGAGATCGGGGCGCTGCGCCCGGAGGAGGCGCGGGCCGCGTTCGCCGAGCCCGCCCACCAGGAGGGCGTCCACTACGAGCCGGCAGCGCTCGACAGGCTCGTCACCGTCTCGGGCGGCTACCCGTACTTCGTCCAGGTCTTCGGCGACCAGGCGTGGCGGGCCGCTCCCGGACCGGACACGATCACCGCCGAGGACGCTGCCGCCGCCGTCACCCTCGGCACCTCCGTCCTGGACGACAGCCTGTTCCACTCGCGGTGGAACCGCGCCACCCCCGCTCAGAAGAAGCTGATGCGGGCGATGGCGGAGGACCCGGTGCAGAGCCAGGTGTCCGATCTCGTGGCGCGCCTGCGCAGGAGGCGGCCGGGCGACCTCAGCGTCGCCCGCGACGAGCTCATCAAGAAGGGGCTGATCTTCGCGCCCGAGCGCGGGGTCCTGCGGTTCACCGTCCCCCACATGGACGACTACATCCGCCGCCGGCCCGAGGACTGACCCCGCGAGGCCCCCCGCGCGGCCGCCCGGTCCGGTAGGACGGTGCGGTGCTCAGCGACGACCCCGCCCACGCGTCCCTGCTCGGCCGGATGGCCCAGGAGGGGGAGACGCCGCTCGCGGTGCTGCCGGTGACCTCCGGGCCGTTCGCGGGCCTCGGCGGGGCCGGGGCGCTCGCGGTGAGCGCGCAGCGGTTGTGGCTGACGCAGCCGCGGGTGCTCGGCGGGCCGTCCACGGCGTCCGTGCCGCTGGGCGGCGTCGGGGAGGTCACGGTCCGGCCGGGGCGCGGGCTCGGCGGCGCCGGCGGTGTGCGCGTCGAGGTCGTGGTCGACGGGCGGCCGCTGCGGTTCACCACCCCCGCCGGGCGGGAGGCCGCGGAGGGGTTCGCCCGCGCCGTGGCCGCCGCGGTCACCGGCGCGCAGCGCGGTCACGGCACCCCCGAGCCGTGATCCCCACCCACCCCACCGCCCCACCCCGCGGTGATCAAGGAAGTGGCAACTTCCTTGATCACCGAAGGGTGGGAGTGGGGGTGGACGACGGGGCGGAGGGGCGGGAAGGGAGGGACGGGGTGGTCGCCGTGCCGACGGGGCACGGCCGTGGCACCCTGACCGCGGCGGGGGGACGCGGACGTCCCCGGACTCACCGGAAGGCGGGACCTCGTGGGTCTCACGGAGCTGGACGTCGCTGGGACGGCGGGTTTCGCCCTGCCGCCGCACCCGATGACGTTCGGCGAGGCGTGCACGCAGGTCCTGGACTTCCTGCAGGAGCACGTGCCGCTGGGCTTCTGGTCCATCACCTCCTGCGTGGACGGCCGGCAGCTCTACCTGCACGTGCGCGACGCGGTGTACGGCAAGCGCTCCGGGGAGTGGCACGAGTGGTCGCAGTCGTTCTGCCGCCACGTCGTCGACGCCGGCGCGCCCCGCGTCGCACCGGACGCGATGGCGGTGCCGCAGTACGCGGCGGCGGGCATCGCCCGCGAGCTGCCGATCGGCGCCTACGTGGGGGTGCCCATCCGCGGCGGGGACGGCCGCCTCTTCGGGACGCTGTGCGGGATGGACCCGCGCGTGCAGCCGGCGGAGATGGAGCGGCACGGGCCGGTGCTGGAGGTGCTGGCGACGCTGCTGGGGCAGGTCCTCGCCGTGGAGCGGTTGCGGGAGGAGGCCGACGAGCGGGAGGCGGCGCTGCGCTGGCGGAACCTGCACGACGACCTGACGGGGTTGCCGAACCGGGCGATGTTCCTGGACCGCCTCACCCACGCCCTGGAGCTGCACCGGCGCGACCGGCGCCCGCTGGCGGTCCTCAGCATCGACATCGACGACTTCCGCGCCGTCAACGACGCCCTCGGGCACGGCGGCGGCGACGAGCTGCTGACGCGGGTGGCGGAGCGCCTGCGGGGGGTCGTCGGCACCGGGGACACCCTCGCCCGGCTGGGCAGCGACCAGTTCGCGGTGCTCGTCGAGCACGGGGTGCGCGGTGCCGCGCACCCGCACGTGCTGGCGCTGGCGGAGCGGGCCGTGGCGGTGGTGGCGGACCGCTTCACCCTCGCCGGCAGGCAGGTGGGGGTGGGGGTGAGCGTCGGCGTCGCGGAGGTCTCCGCCGACGACGACTCCCCCGCGCCGACCGCGGTGCTGGCCCACGCCGACGTGGCCCTCGACGCCGCCAAGCGCGCCGGCAAGGGGCGCTGCTCGCTGTACCGGCCGAGCATGCGGTTGCCGCAGGCGGGCGACCTGCACCTGCGCGACCCGCTGCGCCGGGCCCTGGCGCGCGGTGACGTCCGCACGGTGTTCCAACCGGTCGTGGAGCTGGCGACGGGGCGGCTGACGGGCGTGGAGTGCCTGGCGCGCTGGGAGCACGCCGGCGAGCAGGTCCCCCCGGAGGTGTTCGTGCCGCTGGCCGCGCGCAGCAACCTGCTGCCGGCGCTGACCGGCACCGTGCTGGAGCAGGCGTGCGAGCAGCTGGCGCGGTGGTCGCGCACCGGGCCACCGGGCCTGCGGGTGGGGGTGAACGTGCCGCCGGAGCTGCTCACCGACCCGGGTTTCCCGCAGTCCGTCTGCGAGCGGGTCCGCCGGCACGGCCTGCGCCCGCAGCAGCTGGTGCTGGAGATCACCGAGGACGCGCTGCTGCGGGACCTGGCGGCGGCGCAGGAGGTCACCGGCCGGCTGCACGAGGAGGGTTTCGCCCTCTCCCTGGACGACTTCGGGACCGGGTACTCCTCCCTGCTGCACCTGCGCTCGATCCCGCTGGACTCGGTGAAGATCGACCGGGGCTTCACCGCCGACGTGGACGTGTGCCCGCGCTCGCAGCAGTTCCTGCGGGCGCTGCTGGCGCTGGGGCGCGACCTGGGCCTGGACGTCGTCGTGGAGGGCGTGGAGCGCCCGGGCCAGGCGGAGGTGCTGCGGGAGCTGGGGGCGGTGCTGGCGCAGGGTTTCCTGTACGGGGAACCGGCAGCGGGGGGGGGGGGGGGGGGGGGGGGGGGGGGGGGG
>NZ_JBBBEM010000110.1:0-16718 GCF_037154035.1 Kineococcus sp. G2
GCTCGCCGGCCGCGCTGGTGCACCGGAGGCCTGAGGGCCGTCCGTCAGAGGCGGTGCCGGGGTGCCGCGCCGCCCTCGGCGGGGGCGGAACCCTGCACGGGCACCCGCTCCCCCAGCTGCCCGCCGTCCTGCCCACCGTCCTGCTCGGCGGTGGGGGCGGTGAACGGGGCGGTCGCGGTGGCGGCGGCCTGCTCGCCCAGCAGTTCCGCCTCGCCCTCGCCGACGGGGGTGGTGGAGGCCAGGGGCACCTCCGGCAGGAACAGGGCGATGACCGCGCCGACGAGGAACATCGGCACCAGCCACAGGAAGATGGGCGTGAGCGAGTCGGCGTAGGCGTTCACGACGCCGTCGGCGACGCCCGCGGGCAGCGAGCGCACGACCTCCGGGGTCAGCGAGGAGGTGCCGTGCCCGCCGGCGGTCGCACCGCCGGGCAGCAGGTCGCCCAGCCGGTCGGTGAGGCGGCCGGTGAAGACCGTGCCGAGGACGGCGACGCCCACGGTGACGCCGAGTTCGCGGAACAGGTTGTTCGAGGAGGTGGCGGTGCCGATCTCGCGCGGGTGCACCGCGTTCTGCACGGCCAGCACGATGATCTGCATGAACAGGCCCAGGCCGGCACCGAGGACGCCGACGTACACGCACAGCTGCCACAGCGGGGTGGACAGCTCCAGCGTGGACATGAGGAACATGGCCGCGCCGGCGACGAGGGTGCCGATCACCGGCAGCGCCTTGTAGCGGCCGGTCCTCGTCACCACGGCACCGGAGGCGATGCTGGTGACGAGCAGGGTCATCACCATCGGCAGCAGCAGCAGGCCGGACTCGGTGGCGTCCACGCCGTAGGCCATCTGCAGGTACGTCGGCAGGTACGCCAGCGCACCCATCATCCCGGCGCCGACGACGAGACCGAGCAGCGTGGTGACGACGAACGTGCGGTTGCGGAACAACCGCATCGGGATGACCGGCTCGGAGGCGCGCAGCTCGATCAGGACGAACGCGACGGACAGCACGACGGCGGCGACCGCCAGGCCCACGATGACCGGGGAGGTCCACTCGTGCTCGGTGCCGCCCCAGCTGGCGACGAGGACGATCGCGGTGAGGGCCAGCGCCAGGACGACCATGCCGGCGTAGTCGATCCTCGCGGTGTTCCTCCGCTTCGGCAGGTGGATCGTCAGCGCGGACACGGCCAGCGCCACGACGCCCAGCGGCAGGTTGATCCAGAAGACCCAGCGCCAGTCGACGGAGTCGGTCAGCCAGCCGCCCACCAGCGGGCCGGCGACGGCGGAGACGCCGAACACGGCACCCATGGGGGCCATGTACTTCGCGCGGTCCTTGGCGGGGACGACGTCCGCGATGATCGTCTGCGACATGATCATCAGGCCGGCGCCGCCGAGGCCCTGCAGGCCGCGGAACAGGATGAACTCGACCATGCCCTGCGCGAAACCGCACAGCGCGGACCCCAGCAGGAACAGCGAGATGGCCAGCAGGAACAGGTTCTTGCGGCCGACGAGGTCACCGAGCTTGCCGTACACCGGCATGGCGACCGTCAGCGCCAGGGTGTAGGCGGTGATGGTCCAGCTCATGTGCTCCAGGCCGTCGAGCTCCCCGACGATCGTGGGCAGGGCGGTGCCGACGATCGTCTGGTCGAGGGAGGCCAGCAGCATGACGAGCACGAGGGAGGCGAAGATCCACCCGACGCGGGGGGCGCGTTCGGCCCCCTGCGGTGCGGGCGGGGCGGTGGCGGTCACGGGCGTCTCCTGGGAGTGCGGCGGAGTTCGGGGAGTTCGGGGAGTTCGGGGGTCAGCCGGCGAGGCCGCGCAGGGCGGCGAAGACGGCGCGCACGGCGGCCACCGGGTCGGCCTCGGGGTCGTCCATCCAGCACTGCGCGGAGATCCGCGAGACCGTGGCGGCGGAGGCGGCCAGGACGCGGGCTCGCACGTCGTCGGCGCCGGGTTCGCGCTCGCGCACGGCGGCGGCCAGCTCCTCCTCGACGGCGGCGATGCGCCCCAGCACGACGGGCAGCAGGAGGGGGTTGTCGCCCACGACGCCGAACAGCCGGCGGGCGTCCTCGCGGTGCTGCGCCGAGCGCCCGGTCTGGGCGACGAGCATCTCCTCCAGGGCGTCCAGGGCCGGCCCGGTCCCGGTGCGGAACGCGGCGATCAGGTCGGCGTCCCAGGCGGGGGCGAAGTGCAGCAGCGCCTCGTCCTTGGACGGGAAGTAGTTGAAGAACGTGCGGCGCGAGACGCCCGAGCGGGCGGCGACGTCGTCGACGGTCACCTCGGCCCAGGGGCGCTCGCAGGCCAGGTCGAGGGCGGCGCGGGCGACGGCGGCGGTCGTCTCGGCGCGGCGGCGCTCGCGCAGGGGCGCGAGGGGTGGATCGGTGGGCACACCCGCACTTTGCACACCGTGCAAAGTGCGCGTCAAGTGCACGGCGCGCACGCCGTGCAGATCAGGGTCGGGGACCACCCGTCCGGGCGCACCGGGGCCGGGCGGCCCGCGCGGCACACCCGCGCGGGCGGTGCCTCAGGCCGCCCGCTCCTCGTCCTCCCCCTCGTCCGCGTCCAGCTCACCGGCGTCCGGCGCGCACGAGGTGCCCTGCAGCATCTCGGCCAGGCGCCACGCCTCGGCCCTGCTCAGGTGCAGGCCCATCTCCCGGTGGGTGCCCAGCCCGGAGTACAGCGCCACACCGGACAGGTCCGGCTCGAAGCCGTCGTCGTCGATGACGCTCAGGCAGATCCAGGGCTTCACCCCCGGGCGGAAGTGCGCCAGCCGCATCGGCGCGACGGAGCGCTCCCCCGTCAGGTAGGGCACGATCAGCCGCACGTAGGAGAGGTCGTACACCTCGGTGCGGCCCTCGGCGCTCAGGACGACGTCGGCGCCCCGGATGGTCACGGACTCGGCGGCGGTGGCTCCCATCTGCACCCGGCCCATTGCAGCGCACCCCCGCCGCCGGCGCACGCCGAGCGGGGCACGTCGAGCGGGGCACGTCGAGCGGGGCACGTCGAGCGGGGCACGCCGAGCGGGGCACGCCGAGCGGGTCGGCCGCGACGGTGCTGTGCTGGGCGCATGACCCGCATCGGAACCTCCGACCTCGACGTCCGCCCCCTGTGCCTGGGCGGCAACACCTTCGGCTGGACCTCCGACGAGGCCGAGTCGTACCGCGTGCTCGACGCCTTCGTCGACGGCGGCGGCGACTTCATCGACACCGCCGACGTCTACTCCGCCTGGAGCGACGGCGGCGCCGGCATCTCCGAGACCATCCTCGGCCGCTGGTTCGCCAGGTCCCGCAAGCGCGACGACGTGGTGCTCGCCACCAAGGTCGGCAAGGCCCCCGGCCTGGAGGGCCTGGCCGCCGGCACGATCCGGAAGGCCGTCGACGCCTCCCTGCAGCGCCTGGGCACCGACCGCGTCGACCTGTACTGGGCGCACGCCGACGACGAGGGCACGCCGATGGAGGAGACCCTCGGCGCCTTCGAGGAGCTCGTCACCGCCGGCAAGGTCCGCGCCCTCGGCGCCTCCAACTTCACCGGCCCCCGCCTGGAGCAGGCGCTGGAGACCTCCCGCCGCGAGGGCTTCACCGCCTACGCCGCGCTGCAGAACGAGTACAACCTCGTCGCCCGCGAGGAGTACGAGTCCGGCCCCGCCGACGTCGTCGCCGCCAACGGCCTGGCGATGGTGCCGTACTTCTCCCTCGCCTCCGGGTTCCTGTCCGGCAAGTACCGCCCCGGGCAGAGCGCCGACAGCGTCCGCAGCGCCAAGGCCTCCGCCCACCTGGACAGCCCCCGCGGCCAGCGGGTGCTGACCGCCCTCGACGAGGTGGCCGCCGCCCACGGCGCCGAGGTCGCCTCGGTCGCCCTGGCGTGGCTGCGCCACCAGCCCACCGTGCTGGCCCCGCTGGCCAGCGCCCGCACCGTCGAGCAGGTCGCCCCCCTGCTGGCCTCGGTGGAGCTGGAGCTGACCGAGGACGAGGTGGCCGCCCTGGAGCGCGCCTCCCGCTGACCCACCCCGCTCCCCCGCACGACGCGCGCGGGCTCTGCACGCTCCGGCGACGCACCCCGCGCGCGCGTGCCGCACAGTGGGGAGGTGACGTCCAGCACCGCCCCCACGGCCCCGGCGCCCACCCTGCGCGGCCCCGACCGCCGCGGCCTCGGCCGCTACGCCGCCACCGCCCTCGTGCACGCCGCCGCCCTCGCCGTCCTGTACGTGGTGTCCGTGCGCACCGTGCGCGGGCAGGTCGCCGAGGACGCCGTGCACCGCCTCGCCCTGCGCTCGGCCGACGCCGGGCTGCCCGCACCGGCCGAGCGGCTGCTGGACCTCGCCGGGCTCCTCGAACCCCTGCACCTGCTCGCCGGCGCCGCGCTCGTCGCCCTGGCCGGGCTGCTGCGCCGCGCCCCCGGCCGCGCCGCGCTCGGCCTGGGCGTGGCCGCCGGGACCCTGGCGCTCACCGAGCTGCTCAAGCTCGTCCTGCTGGACCGGCCGAACCTCATCAGCGCGTACGCCAACGGCGGCAACAGCCTGCCCAGCGGGCACACCGCCGGCGTGCTCGGCGTGTGCCTGGGCCTGCTGGTGGCCTCGCCACCGCGCTGGCGGGTGCTGCTGGCACCGCTCGGCGCCCTGGCCTCCGGCACGATGGCCGCCATGGTCGTCGCCGACGGCTGGCACCGCGTCAGCGACCCGCTGGCCTCCGCGCTCGTCGGCACCGCCGTCCTCGCCCTGGCCCTGGCCCTGCCCTGGGGCCGGCGCGGGCGGTGGGTGCGCGGGCGCCCCGGCGCCGTCACCGCCCTGGCCACCGGCGTGCCCGCCGCCTGCGCGCTCGCCCTCGCCGCCGCCTACGCCTGGCCCGGCGCCGGCCTGGGCACCGCCGTGGCCGCCCCCGGCCTCGCCGTCGCCGCCACCGTCCTGCTCGCCGCCGCCGCCCTGCCGCGGGAGGTGCGCGCGCGGGGCTGACGGCAGGATGGGGCCATGTCCCAGCAGCCCTCCCAGCAGCCCCCGGAAGACCCCACGCCGCCGGACGTGCGGCGCGAGCCCACCGACGGCGACCCCCGCGTGGTCGTCGTCACCCCGCAGGGCATGGGCATCGCCGAACCGCCCGAGGAGGGCGAGCCCGGCCCGGCCGACCTGGTCAGCCAGCCCGCCAAGGTCATGCGCATCGGCAGCATGGTCAAGCAGCTGCTGGAGGAGGTGCGCTCCGCGCCGCTGGACGAAGCCGGCCGCCACCGCCTCGCCGAGATCCACGACCGCTCCCTCGCCGAGCTGGAGGACGGCCTGGCCCCCGACCTCGTCGAGGAGCTGCGCCGCATCGCGCTGCCCTTCGCGGAGGGCTCCGCGCCTTCCGAGAGCGAGCTGCGCATCGCGCAGGCCCAGCTCGTCGGCTGGCTGGAGGGCCTCTTCCACGGCATCCAGACCGCGCTCGTCGCCCAGCAGATGGCCGCCCAGGCGCAGCTGCAGGAGATGCGGCGCGCCCTGCCCGGCGTCGTCCCGGGGGCTCCCGGGACGGGCGGGCCCGGCGGGCCCGGCGGGCAGCCGCGCGGCGGGGTGCCGCGAGCGCAGCCCGGCGGCACCGGCCAGTACCTGTGAGGCGAGGGCGCTGAAGCTCGCGTTCTGGCGCCGCACCCCCGACCCGCTGGGCCAGGGGGTGTGGGCGCGCGCCGAGCACACCGTGGACCGGGCGGTTCGCCGCGTCGAGCAGGTCGTCGACGGCTGCCCGCCCGGTCCCGAGCGCACCGCGCTGGAGGCGTACCTGCCGCGGGTGGACCTCGTCGCCCGCGCCGCGCGGGCCAGCGCCCTGCGCGCGCAGGCCGAGGCCCCCTCGGACGGGTTCACCGTCCCCGCCGGCCCCGAGGGCCGTCACCCCGAGGTGCACCGGCGCCTGACCCGCACCGCCACCGCGTGCGCGCAGGTCGCCGAGGCCGCCGCGATGGTCCGCGTCGGCGGCGGGTCGCTGGACGCCGTGGAGCGCGCCGTGGTGCGCGCCGAGGAGCTCGCGGGCCTGCGCTGAGCCGCCGTCCGGTGCTGCTGGACCACCGTCCGGTGCTCCCGCCGGGCGGCGGCCGGCTCAGCGGCGGGGGACGTCGGGGCCGTGCCCGCGGGTGGGTGAGAGGTCCTGCGGCGCGACGAGGCCGGGGTTCAAGCTGGCCATCTCCTGCTCCTTGCCGCTGGCCCACTGGGCGATGAGCAGGGTGGCGTCGTCCTGCAGGACGCCGTCCTGGTGCTCCAGGACGTCGTGGACGATGCGGCGCACCGTCTCGGGCGTGGGCTGGCCGGCGGACGCCGCCCGCTCCAGGTGGTCCGTCAGTCCGTCCCGGCCGAAGAAGGCGCCGTCGGGGCTGCGGGCCTCGGTGATGCCGTCGGTGTGCAGGACGACCCAGTCGTCCGGTTGCAGCCACTCCTCACCGACGCTGACCCGCTCCGCGCCCGAACCCGGCCCCTGGCCCAGGCCGAACACGATCCGGTGCCCGCCGGTCAGCTCCTTGACCACCCTGCCCTCCCGCATGAGCAGCGGGGGCTCGTGCCCGGCGTTGAGGTAGCGCAGCCGCCCCGTCGCCAGGTCCAGCTCCCCGAGCACGCCGGTGACGAAGCGCTCGGCGCCGCCCTGGGCGGCGATGTGCTCGTCCAGGGTGCGGGCGCACTCGTGCAGGCCGTGCTCGGCGCGGCGGCTGGTGCGGTACGCGGACAGCGCCACCGCGGCCAGCAGGGTGCCGGGCAGGTCGTGGCCGGTGGCGTCGAAGACGGCCAGGTGCGCGGTGCCGTTCAGGACGCTGTAGTCGAAGGCGTCGGCGGCCACCTCGTAGGCCGGCTCCAGCAGCCCGGAGACCAGCAGGCCCTCGCACCCGAAGGTCAGCGGGGGCAGCAACCGCCACAGCAGCTCCGAGGCCACCGAGCGCGGGCGCTGGTGGCGCAGCCGGGTCAAACCCTCGCCGTAGGGGGCCTTGGCCACCACCAGGTGACCAGCCAGGTGGGCGAACAGCTCACACCGCTCGGCGAAGACCTCCGTGTCCATGTCGGTGCCCTCCGGCACCGTGAGCTCCAGGACGCCGAGCCGGTCCACCCCGTCCAGCAGCGGCAGCCAGATCCCCGGCTGCCCGGAGGTGGAGCGCAACGGCTCCACCGTGCGGAAGCACCGCCCGGCCAGGGTCGTCTCGACCGCCTGCGGCACCCGCTGGGGCGCGCCGGCCACCGGTGCGGGCACCAGCAGGCGCTGCTCGTAGTCGACGAGGTAGATCCCCGCGCTCCAGCCCAGCTCGGCCACCGCCTGCTGCACCGCGTCGGGCACCTGGCCGGGGGTGGCCAGGTGGGCGCGGTCGAGCAGCACGCGCACCACGGCCAGCGTCCGCGAGTGCTGCGCCGCCTGATCCGCCGCCTGGTCCGCCGCCTGATCCGCCGCCTGGTCCGCCGCCTGCTCCGGGGTCACGGGTGTCGACGCTATGCCACCAGCGGTGCGGTGGTGGTGGGCCCGGTCACCCGGGCGGTGCGCACCGACGGCCGCCACCGGTCCCCGTGTCGGACCTCCCTGTCAGAGTGTGTCCGTCAGACCACGGAACGCTCACCAGGGGGATCCAGCGGTGCACATCGACAACGCTCGTGAGCTCAAGGCCCAGCTGCGGGCCCGCTCCGTCGCGGTGGCCTCCGCCGCCCCCGGCGGCGTCGCCGGCGTCGGCATCAGCGTGCTCGGCGCCGGCCCCGGCGGGCCGCGCTACGGGCTGGCCGTCCGCTACTCCGGCGAGCGCGGCGAGGCCCTGCTCGGGCAGGCCCGCGCCCTGGCCGGCACGGCCGCCGCCGCCGAGCTCGACGTGCGCGACGTCGGCCGCGTGCGCGCTCTGACCGCCCCCGCCGCCGGGCGCGCCTGGACCGCCGCCGAGCTGCGCCGCCGCGTGCGTCCCCTGCACCCCGGCCTGTCCATCGCGCACCGCGACGTCACCGCCGGCACCCTCGGCGCGTTCGTCACCGTCACCGGCTCCGACGGCGTGTACGCCCTGTCCAACAACCACGTCCTGGCCGACTCCGACCAGGCCGCCCTCGACGACCCGGTGCTGCAGCCCGGCCCCGCCGACACCGGCCGCGGCACCGACCGCGTCGGCCGCCTCGCGCGCGCCGTCCCCCTCGACGCCGGCGGCGGCAACGCCGTCGACGCCGCCCTGGCCCTGCTGGAGGACCTCGGCACGGGCGACGGGCCCGGCTGGGAACCCGTCTACCCCGTGGGGCGGCTGACCGGCTGGGCCGACGCCGACGACGAGGTCGCCGTGGAGAAGGTGGGCCGCACCACCGGTCTGACCCGCGGGCGCGTCAGCGCCATCGAGCTGGACGGCGTGGCCGTGGAGTACCCCGTGGGCGTGGTCTCCTTCGACGGGCAGGTGGAGGTCACCGGCGACGCCGGCGCGTTCTCCGCCGGCGGCGACTCCGGCTCCCTGGTGTACCGCCCCGACACCCGCGAGGCGGTCGGGCTGCTCTTCGCCGGCAGCGAGCGCGGCGGCGCGGACGGCACCGGCCTGACGTTCTGCAACCCGATCGGCCTTGTGCTCGACGCCCTCGGTGCGACACTGGTCGTGTGAGCCCAGGTGACACCTCAGGTGTGGCCCCCTCTTCCCGGGGCGAGGTCGGTGCCGCGCGCGCCGCGAAGGCGCACGTCCGTCAGATGGTGGGCGGTGACTCGCGGGTCAACGGCATCGGCCTGACCAAGTGGCGGCAGTCGTGGGCGGTGAGGGTCAACGTCGCCGACGACGCGGACCGCCCCGAGCTGCCCGAGACGGTGGACGGCGTGCCCGTCCTCGTGCGCGGCATCGGGGTCGTCACCCCGCACGGCGGCTGAGCAGCCGCTCCAGCACCACCGCCACCCCGTCCTCGCCGCAGGCGCCCGCCACCCCGTCCGCGGCGGCCACCGCGTCCGGGTGCCCGTCGGCCACCGCGTACGAGCGGCCCGCCCAGCGCAGCATCTCCAGGTCGTTGGGCATGTCCCCGAACGCCACCACGCCCTCCGGGCCGGCGCCGCGCTCGCGCGCCACCTCCGCCAGGGTGCTCGCCTTGCTGACGCCCGGCGCCATGACCTCGATGAGCGAGTCCACCGCGTTCGAGTGCGTCACGCCCACCAGGTCGCCCAGCGCGCCCCGCGCCACCTCGAGCATCTCGTCGCTGGAGACCCCGGGGCACTTGGCGAGGACCTTCACGACCGGCGGGCTGTCCGCCAGCTGCTCCTCCAGCGGCCCGACACCGTGCTCCAGGCCCGTGTCGAACCTCGTGGCGTAGCGCTCCTCGCGGCGGAAACCGGTCACGGCCTCCAGGGCGAAGCCGATGCCGGGCAGCAGCGGGCGCAACCGGTGCACCACCTCCAGCACCACCCCGGCGTCCAGGGCGTGCCGGCGCACGACCCGGTCGGCGTCCAGGTCGTAGACGACGGCGCCGTTCGCGCACACCACCTGCCCGGCCAGGCCCGCCTCCCGCGCCAGCGGCGTCACCCAGCGCGGCGGGCGGCCCGTCACCGGCACCACGGGGATGCCGGCGGCCGCGCACGCCGCGAACGCCGCCAGGGTGCGCGCCGAGACGCCGCGCTCGCGCGGGACGATCGTGCCGTCGAGGTCGGTGGCGACCAGGCGCCAGGAGGCGGCGAAGGCGCCCTCCGCCGCGTCGTCGACGGGCAGCGGCTGCGCCTGGGTGCTCACCCGCCCATCGTGCCAGCCGCCGGGGACGCTCAGCCGGGCAGGACGGTGACCGGGCACCGCACGCCCGGGGCCCGGCTCAGGCGGCGGCCGGTGCCCCGCGGCGGTCGGCGCGCACCGCCACCAGCAGCGAGCAGCAGGCCGCCAGCGCCGCCCCCACCATGACCGTCGCCATGGCGCGCTCGTCACCGCCCAGCGCCCCGGCCACGGTGCCCACCGCGCCACCGAGGCCGAACTGGGCCGCCGTCACCAGCGCGGCGGCCGACCCGGCGGTGCGGCCGTGCTCGGCCAAGGCGCAGGTGACGGCGTTCGGTGAGATCAGCCCGCCGCTGCCCAGCAGGAACCACAGCGGCACCAGCAGCCCGACCAGGCCGCCGGCACCGGTGAGGGCCACGGCGAGCACGACGAGCGAGAGCGCCGCGCTCAGCGGCACGCCGACGCGCAGCAGCGACAGCGGCGCGAACCGCGACACGAGGGCGGCGTTGAGCTGGGTGCCGCCGACGAGCGCGACGCCGTTGAGCGCGAAGAGCAGGGCGAACTGCGTGGTGGACAGCCCGTGGACCTCCTGGAACACGAACGGCGAGACGGAGACGTAGCAGACGATCACGGCCATCGCCAGGCCCGGCAGCAGGGCGAACCCGACGAACCGGCGGTCGCGCAGCAGCCGCGCGTACGTGCGCAGCGCGCGCCCGAGGGTGCCGCGCACCCCCGGCCCGGCCCCGCCGGCGTCCGGTCGCGTCTCCGGCAGCCGCCGGCGCACCGTCAGCACCAGCACGACACCGGCCACCGCCAGCACCACGAACACCGCCCGCCACCCCGCGACGCCGGCCAGGGCCCCGCCGACCGTCGGAGCGAACAGCGGCGCCACCCCGATGACGAGCACCAGCCGCGACATCAGCCGCGCGGCGGCGGAGCCGGTGAACAGGTCGCGCACCACGGCCATGCCCGTCACCGCCCCCGCCGCCACCCCCAGGCCCTGCAGGAACCGGGAGCCCACGAGCACCGGCAGGCTCGGCGCCACCGCGCACAGCAGGGACGCCAGCACGAAGAGGCAGAACCCGACCACCACCGGCGGGCGGCGGCCGTAGCGGTCGCTGAGGGGACCGACGACGAGCTGGCCCAGCGCCATGCCGACGAGCACGACGGTGATCGTCAGCTGGGCGGCGGAATCGGTGGAGCCCAGGTCGGAGGCCACCTGCGGCAGGGACGGCAGGTACAGGTCGGTGTTGATCGCGCCCAGCGCCGCCATGGAGCCCAGCAGCACCACCAGGCCGACCGTGCGCGGCGGGGCGGGGCGCTGCTCGTCCAGCGACTCCGGCACGGCCGGTCCCGCGGTGGAGGGGGCGACGTCGGCGACGGCGGCGTCGGCCACCGCGGTGTCCCGGTCGGGCACCTCGTCGGCGCGGGGGCGGGGTGCTCCGAGGGCTCCGGCGCGCTGCGGCGGTGGGCAGGCCCTCACCTCCCGGGCCGCGGCGGTGGGGTCGGGGGACGAGGGGGTGCCGGGCACGGGGGGATCTCCAGGGCGAGGGGGTGGGCCGGTCGCGCGCCGGGGCTCCGCGACGGCTCCACGTCGGCCCGCGCTGCTGCGCGCCGGCCGTCGCCCCGACGTTCGAGGGGTGCCCCCGAACCGGTTCGGTGAAACGTGGCAGCCCCGGCACGCCCTGCTCCCCCACCCCCCTACCGTGATCTTGCACGGTTGAGCGCTCACTCGTGCAAGATCACGGTGGGGGGGTGGGGGAGGAGCGGGGGGTTAGAGCCAGGGAGGGCGCGGGCCGGTGCCGGTGCCGGTGCGGTAGCGGCCGGCCTGCTCCCACGGCTCGCGACCGGTCACCGCGCGCAGCGCCCGCAACTGGGCGCGGGTGGCCGCCAGCCGCCACCGCCCCCCCGGGCCCCGGGCCGCGCGGCCGGGCGCGGCGGCGGCCGGGCGCGGCGGCGACCGGCGCCAGCACCGGCGACAGCAGCAGCTCCGCGGCCGCCGTCAGCCCCGCGCAGAACGGCGCCTCCGCGCGGGTCAGGCCCGGCGGGGCGAGCAGGAACCGGCGCAGGTCCGGCCGGGACGGGTTCCAGCACCGGCGCGCACCCCGCCAGCGCACCGGCCAGCTCCGCCTCGGTCGCGGGCAGGTCGGTGGCGCCCAGCGCCCGCGCCGTGCGGGCCCAGTCGCGCACGTACGCGTCCGCCCACGACGGGCCGAACCGGCCCGACAGGTCCGCGCCCAGCTCGCGGTGGGCGGCCAGGAAGGCGTCGGTGAACGCCAGGTGCACCCAGCGCAGCAGGTCCGCGTCCCGCGCGGAGTACGCGCGCCCGTCGGCGGTCTCCCCGCGCACCCGCCGGTGCACCCCGCGCACGCGGGCGCAGTCCCGCTCGGCCAGCTCCGCCGAGCCGAACGTGCACACCGCCAGCCAGCGGGCGGTCCCGGCCAGGCGCGCCCGTCGGGTCGCCCGCCACCCGGGCGCGGAAGGTGCGCCGCACCCGCTCCAGGGGACCGCGCGGGGCGGGCGGGACGGGCACGGCGGCGGGGCCCTCAGGAGGCGGCGCGGGTCTCGGCCGGCGCGTCCAGCAGGTCCTCCAGGACCTCGGCGAGCCCGTCGTCGTCCACGTGACCGGTCACCTCGTCGGCCGCGGCGCGCACCTCCTCGGGTGCGTTGCCCATCGCGACGCCGCGCGCCGCCCACTGCAGCATCTCCACGTCGTTGCGGCCGTCGCCGACCGCGAGCGTCGCCGAGCGCGGCACGTCCAGCCGCAGCCGCACCTCCTCCAGTGCGCTGGCCTTCGTGACGCCGTCCGGCGCGAGGTCCAGCCACGCCGTCCAGCCCACCGAGTACGCCACGCCGTGCAGGCCGATGCTCGCCACGAGCTCCCCGAACTGCGCCGAGGTGTGCTCCGGGCTGCGCACCACCACGCGCATCACCGGCTCGTCGAACATCTCCTCGAAGGGGACGACCTCGACCTCACCGGTCAGCTCGCCGTCCGGGAAGGGACCGGTCACCTTGAACCCGCGACCCAGGACCTCCACCGCGAACAGGCCGGTCGGGATGCTCTCGTGCAGCGCCTGCGCGGCCCGCGAGGCGTCGAAGGTGTGCAGGGACACCACCCGGTACCCCTCCGGCTCGGAGCGGTCCAGCTGCACCGTCACCGCGCCGTTGCTGCACACGCAGAACCCCTCGTGCAGGCCCAGCCGCTGCAGCACCGGCAGCACGCCGTGCAGGGACCGGCCGGTGGCGACGACGACGTGGGCGCCCGAGGACGCCAGCCGCTGCACCGCCTCCCGGACGCGGTCGGACATCGCCTCGTCGTGGTCGACGATCGTGCCGTCGACGTCGAGCGCGACCAGCGCGCCCCGCAGCCCCCCGTTCACGTCAGCGACCCTAACCACCGCGCGCGCACCCGGCCCGGCGAGACGCGCGGCACCACCCGTCCGGTGGGGTGCGGGAGCTCAGGCGGGGGTGAGCACGTCCAGGCCCAGGTACGGGCGCAGCGCCTCCGGCACCCGCACCGACCCGTCGGGCTGCTGGTGGTTCTCCAGGATCGCCACGATCCAGCGGGTCGTGGCCAGGGTGCCGTTGAGGGTGGCGACGGGGCGGGTGCCGCCCTCCTCGGTGCGCTCGCGCACGCCCAGGCGCCGCGCCTGGAACGTCGTGCAGTTCGAGGTGGACGACAGCTCCCGGTAGGCGCCCTGGGAGGGCACCCACGCCTCGCAGTCGAACTTGCGGGCCGCGGAGCTGCCCAGGTCCCCCGCGGCGGTGTCGATCACCCGGTAGGGCACCTCCACCGCGGCGAGCATCGCCTCCTCCAGCTCCAGCATCCGCCGGTGCTCCGCCTCGGCGTCCTCGGGGCGGCAGTAGGAGAACATCTCCACCTTGTGGAACTGGTGGACGCGCACGATGCCGCGGGTGTCCTTGCCGTAGGAGCCGGCCTCGCGCCGGTAGCAGGCCGACCAGCCCGCGTACCGCTCCGGGCCGGCGGACAGGTCGAGGATCTCGTCGGCGCGGTAGCCCGCCAGCGCCACCTCGGAGGTGCCGGTGAGGTAGAGGTCGTCCTCCTCCAGCCGGTACACCTCCGCTGCGTGCGCACCGAGGAACCCGGTGCCCGCCATCACCTCCGGCTTCACCAGCGTCGGGGTGATCATCGGGGTGAGGCCGGCCTCGACGGCGCGCGCCACGGCGAGGTTCAGCAGCGCCAGCTCCAGCCGCGCCCCCACACCGGTGAGGAAGTAGAACCGCGAGCCGGACACCTTCGCGCCGCGCTCGGTGTCGATCGCCCCGAGCAGCTCGCCGAGCTCCAGGTGGTCGCGCCAGGCGTCCAGCCCCTCCGGCAGCTCCGGCTTCGCCCCGACCTCCTTCAGCACGACGTAGTCGTCCTCGCCGCCGGGCGGCACGCCGTCGGCGACGACGTTGGGGATGGAGCGCATCGCCGCGTCGAACTCCTGCGCGGCGGCGTCGGCCTCGGCCTGGGCGGCCTTCACCTGCTCGGCGAGCTCCTTCACGCCGGCCAGCAGGGCCTGCTTCTCCTCGCCCTTCGCCTTCGCGACGTCCTTGCCGCGGGACTTCTGCTCCGCGCGCAGCCGCTCGAACTCGGCGATGGCGCCGCGGCGGCGCACGTCGGCGGCCAGCGCCCGGTCGACGGCGGCCTCGTCCTCGCCGCGGGCGCGCTGGCTGGCGCGGACGGCGTCGGGGTCGTCCCGGAGCAGGCGCAGGTCGATCACGCGCCGACCCTAACGGAGCGCCCGTCCCGGCGCCGCGCCCGCGCGCACGGCCTCCCGGTAGCGTGACGGGCGTGGCGGGGGGCGACCTGTGGGGCGCGGGCGCGCTCGCCGTGGTGCTGGCGGTGCTGCTCGCGGTGGTGTGCGCGCTGCTGGTGCGCGAGCGGCGCACCGGCCGGCGGTTGCGGGCCCTGGTGCAGGAGGTCTCCGCCCCGGCGCTGGAGGCGGCGCCGCCGAGGAGGCCGCGAGCCGCGATCGTGGTGAACCCGACGAAGTTCGCGCACCTCGACGAGCAGGCGCTGCGCCGCCGGCAGGCGTACACCGCGGCGGTGTTCCGCTCCCACGGCTGGGAGGACCCGCTGTGGCTGGAGACGACGCCCACCGAGCGCGGCGCCGAGCAGGCCCGCGAGGCGCTGGGGCAGGGCGTCGACATCGTCCTGGCGGCCGGCGGGGACGGCACCGTGCGCGCCGTCGCGGAGGCGCTGACGGGCAGCGGGGTGCCGATGGGGCTGCTGCCGGCCGGCACCGGCAACCTGCTGGCGCGCAACCTGGAGGTGCCGCACGCGGACCTGGCCGCCGCGCTGGACCTGGTGTTCTCCGCGCCCGACACGGCCGTGGACGTGGGGTGGCTGACGGTGGACCGCACCGGCGCGGACACCGACCCGGAGCAGCACCTCTTCACGGTCATGGCGGGGCTGGGGTTCGACGCGGCGGTGATGGCGGGCGTCGAGGACCGCCTCAAGCGGCACCTGGGGTACGGCGCGTACGTGGTCTCGGGCGCGCGGGCGCTGTGGGGCCCGCAGGCGCGGGTGCGGGTGCGGGTGGACGACGGCGAGGAGGTCGGCGTGCGCACCCGTGCGGTCATCGTGGGCAACTGCGGCCGGCTGACGCGCAACCTGGTGCTGATGCCGGACGCCCGCATCGACGACGGCCTGCTGGACGCCGTGGTGCTGTCCCCGCGCGGCGGCATCGCGTGGGGCGAGGTGGCGTGGGCGATCGTCACCCGGGACCGGCGCGGTCAGCGGCGGGTGCAGCGGCTGCGCGGGCGCACCGTCGAGGTGCGCTGCACCGAGCCGCAGGAGGTGGAGCTGGACGGTGACCCGGTCGGCACGGCGCTGCGCATCCGCGTCGCCGTGGAGCCGGGTGCGCTGCTGGTGCGCTGCCCCCCGCTGCCCCGCTGATCCCCCCGCCCGGCGGCCCTCGGCCGCTCGGGTGAACCCGCCGGGCCGGTTCGCGGAAAACGCCTCCCGGACGGGGCGCGGGACGGCACAGTCGTCGGGTGCTCGCCGCCCGCCAGGACCGCCGACGCGCGCGGCGGGGACACCGCCCCGCGCGGCGCGCCCTGTGGTCCGCCGCGCTGGTGCTGGCGATGGCGGTGGGCGTGCCGGCGCTGGAGCGCACCGGCCTGACCGACGGCGCGGGGGTGGCGTCCGCCGAGCCGCGGCGCTACCCGACGCCGGGGTTCGAGTCGGGCGGCGCCCCGCTGGGGGCGCCCGAGCCGGTCGCGGTGCCCAGCGCGTCCTGGTCGGCGCAGGAGCGGGGCGCGGACGGCGAGCCGGCGCGCTGGGACCCGTGCCGGCCGGTGCACTACGTGGTGAACCCCGCGGGGATGCCGCCCGGCGGTCAGGAGGTGCTGGACTCGGCGCTGGAGCGGGTCTCGCGCGCCACGGGCCTGCGCTTCGTCTTCGACGGCACCACCGACGAGACGGACCGGGCGACGCCGTACGACCCGCACCGCTGGGGCGACCGGTGGGCGCCCGCGCTGCTGCGCTGGAACCTGCCGGAGGAGCGCGGCGAGGGGCACGGCGAGGGGCACGGAGCCGGCGAGCAGGGCGCGGGCGGGGTGGTCCTGGGCCGCGGCGGGCCGGTGATGGCGCGCACGTCCTCGGGACGCGCGGTGGTCGTGTCCGGCACGGCGGGGGTGACGGCCAGCGCGCTGGGCGACCTGGGCGACCCGGAGGTGCGCCTGCGGGTGCGGGCGGTGTGGTTGCACGAGCTGGCGCACATGGTGGGCCTGGGCCACGTGGAGGACGCCGCGCAGCTGATGAACCCCCAGTTCACCGGGGTGCCGGGTTTCGCGGCGGGGGACCTGACGGGCCTGGCCGCGCTGGGCACCGGTCCCTGCCTCGGCGAGGTCTGACCCGCGCCCCCTCACCCCGCCCCGCCCCGCCCCGCGGTGGTCTTGCACGGTCGAGCGCTCGACCGTGCAAGACCACCGCGGGGCGGGGCGGGGCGGGGTGAGGGGGCGCGGGTCAGACCTCGCCGAGGCAGGGACCGGTGCCCAGCGCGGCCAGGCCCGTCAGGTCCCCCGCCGCGAAACCCGGCACCCCGGTGAACTGGGGGTTCATCAGCTGCGCGGCGTCCTCCACGTGGC